>CAMBPQ010000007.1 GCA_945869735.1 Planctomicrobium piriforme | reverse complement strand
TCAATAAGAAGCCGGGCCCCGACTCCTCCCGCGACGCTGCCGCCGAAGCACTCAAGAAGTTCTTCGAGAAGAAATAGGTTTCGTCCGATCCTGGTCGGCACGGCAGGCGCACGAAAGGGTCCTGAGTGGCGGGTCGGGGCTGCCCACGCAGAATCCCGATCGTGAGGAGCCGGGGGTGGCACGCGCAGAAGCCGGGGAATCTTTGCGACTCACGGGAGATCCCCAGTCGGCCACACGGGCATCCTGTAGCAAAATCCCCCGGCGCCGAGCATGCCACACCCGGCGAACCATTCCGGCACCGCCTCGATGCGACCCGTATTCCCCGCGCTTGCGCTTGGGGCTTCCTGACGGAACGCAACGCCCACGGTGGGTCCACTCGAATCCCGATCGTGAGGAGCCGGGGGTGGCACGCGCAGAAGCCGGGAACATCTGCGACTCACGAGCGACGCCCCGTCGGCCCGTCGGGCATCCTGTAGCAAAATCCCCGGCGCCGAGCATGCCATCACCGGCGAACCAATCCTGCAGCGTCTCGATGCGACCCGCATACCCCGCGCTCGCGCGCTCGCGATTGGGGCTTCCTGACGGGACGCCCCCCGATGGACCAAACGAGGCCGGGTTGGGACCGTCGTAGGGGTCGTGCAGCCGTCGGGGTTTACCTGAGCGGTTTTTTTTCGCTGACCGGCACGTCCTCCGCGACCGTTACCGGTCATGATTCCGGCAGACCTTCGCAGCGAATCGCCGTGAAGGTTGGCCGGCTCAGTCGCCCACCGGAGAATGAAACCATGACCGTCGCCACCGTGAAGTCACCCCGCAGCATTGCCCGCAGCCGGCCTTCGGAGCCGCGTGCCGCCGTGCAGCACAGCCGCCGTCGAATGATCGACCCCGCCACCTGCGAGCGAGATTACGCCCCCGAGGAACTCGAGTTCATGCAGGCCCTCGACCGCTACAAGCGGACCAGCGGCCGGATGTTTCCGACGTGCAGCGAAGTCCTCGAAGTCGTCCAGTCGCTCGGCTATCAGCGGGTCACTACGGAGTGAGGGCCGGTAAACCCGGCAATCCGGGTCGACCTTGCCCCGGGCAGCCCGCCCGCATTACGGTCCAGCCGCGCTTCCGGCCGGTGAGCCGCCAGCGCGTCACGGAGTCTCGTCGTGCGACATGCCTCCTCCATCGTTTCTGGTGCGCCGAGCTCCGGCCGCATCATCGCGGCCATGGCCTGGCTTGTGGTGGCCGCATGCGCCGGCTGTGGGGGCATGGCGAAGACCGACAATTCGGAGGGCGTCAAGCTCTACCAGCAGGGCAACTACCTCGGTGCCGTCAACTCGTTCCAGCAGGCTCTTGCCAAACAGCCTGGCAATCCTGACTGTTTCTACAACCTCGGAGCGACGTACCACCAGCAGGCAAAACTCTTCGGACGGTCCGCCGACATGGAGACGGCCGAACAGTACTACCATCTCTGCCTGGCCCGAAACCCGAATCATAAGGCCTGCCAACGGGCGCTCGCTGTGCTCCTCGTCGAAGAGAATCGTCGCGACGACGCAGTCGCCCAGTTGAACTCGTGGGCGCAGAGCCAGCCCGCCAACCCCGATCCCCACATCGAGCTCGCTCGGCTGGCAGAGGAGCACGGCGACGTGCGTGAAGCAGAGAACCAGCTGATCGACGCTCTGGCCATCGACCCCAACAACCCGCGGGCGTTGGTGGCACTCGGCAGTCTCCGGGAGACGTCGGGCGACGCCTCCCAGGCGCTGGCTAACTACGGCCGGGCACTCTCGATCGACCCGCAGCAGCCGGCCGTCGCGGCGAAGGTGGCCAGTCTGCAGGCAACGCAGGCCGGTGCCTACCGGACCGCAGCCCTGCCCCCGCCCGCCGGTCCGCCCATGGTCGTCGCCCCAGCGCCGGCACCGCCGGGGAATGCCGCCCGTTGACCCTCCCCCCAGCGACTCCTATTCTGCCCCGTGAATCCAAGGATTTCGGGTGCATGCCATGATGGATCGTGTCTTCAACTTTTCCCCGGGCCCGGCTGTTCTGCCGCTCCAGGTGCTCGAACAGGCCCGGGACGAGATGCTCTCCCTGCCCTCGGTCGGCATGTCGGTGCTGGAGATCAGCCACCGCAGCCCCGCGTTCGACACGATTCTCGAGGAGACGCTCCAGCGACTCCGGGGGCTGCTCGGCATCGGCGACTCCCATGAGATCGTCTTCGTGCAGGGGGGCGCGAGCCTGCAGTTCTCCATGGTGCCGATGAACCTTCTCCGGGGGCAGGCGGCCGCCGCCGATTACATCATCACCGGCACATGGGGCGCGACGGGGGCCAAGGAAGCCCGCCGAGAGGGGAAGGTGCACGTGGCGTGGGACGGGGCCGCCACGAACCATGATCGGCTACCGTCCGACCGCGAGGCCTTCCTGTCCGACACCCCGGCCTACGTTCACATCACGAGCAATGAAACGATCCAGGGAGTGCAGTGGAAGCACGATCCCGACGTCGGGCCCGCTCCGCTCGTCTGCGACTGCTCCAGTGATTTTCTGTCGCGGCCGATCGACGTGTCGCGATACGGGCTCGTCTATGCGTGCGCCCAGAAAAATGCTGGGGTCGCAGGCGTGACGGCCGTGATCATCCGCAAAGACCTGCTCGAGCGGTCGCGCGACGACCTGCCGACCATGCTCGACTATCGCACGTTCGTGAAGAACGGCTCGCGCCCAAACACTCCGCCCGTGTTCGCAATCTACATCCTCGGCCTCGTCTGCCGCTGGATCGCGGATCACATGGGAGGCCTCGCCGGCATGGCCCGTCACAACGCCGCCAAGGCAAAACTGCTCTACGACGTCCTCGACCACTCCGGAGGCTTCTACACCGGTCACGCCCGACCGGAATGCCGCTCCGACATGAACGTGACCTTTCGGCTGCCCGACGAGGCGGCCGAGAAGGCGTTTCTGTCGGGGGCCACGAAGAGCGGCCTGATGGACCTCAAGGGACATCGCTCCGTGGGCGGCATCCGGGCGAGCATCTACAACGCCATGCCCGTTGCCGGTGTCGAGGCCCTGCGTGATTTCATGATCGACTTCCAGCGGCAGGACTGATCCCGTCCCGAGGCCGTGATTGGCCAGCGCCGCCCCATCCGCCCGACCCAGAGACACCCGACATGCCCTCGATCATCGTGCTCGACACGCTCAGCCCGGACGGCCTCGCCCTGCTCGACTCCGCCAAGCAGCACGGCATCTCCTACGAGGTGCGGACGGGCCTCTCGGGCGCGGCCCTCCGCGAAGCACTCGCGGCGCACGACGGCGCGATCTGCCGCAGCGGGGTCAAGATCACCGCCGACGCGCTCGCCGGTAACCACCGGCTCAAGGCGATCGTGCGGGCCGGCGTCGGCACCGACAACATCGACAAGGATGCGGCCACGCGGCAGGGTATCGTGGTGATGAATACGCCCGCCGGCAACACCGTCAGCACGGCCGAGCATACCTTCGCATTACTGCTGGCCGTCTCGCGCAACATCGCCGCTGCCGACGCGAGCCTGCGGGACCACAAGTGGGACCGCAACAAGTTCATGGGGGCCCAACTAGCCGGCAAGACGCTCGGAATCGTGGGCATGGGCCGCATTGGCCAGGCGGTGGCAGAGCGGGCGCGGGCCTTCGACATGCGGGTTATGGGCTTTGATCCGTTCCTCTCGCCAGACCGCGCAAGCGAACTCGGAGTCGAACTTGTCGACACCGTGCCGGGGATGCTGCCGCACGTCGACTATCTCACGGTTCACACGCCCCTCACCGACGAGACCCGGCATCTCATCGGGATGAAGGAACTCGATCTCCTCAAGCCCGGTGTGCGGCTCATCAACTGCGCCCGCGGTGGGATTTATGACGAGCAGGCCCTCGTCGAAGGGCTCAATCGCGGCGTGATCGGCGGCGTGGCGCTCGACGTGTTCGAGAAGGAGCCATGCACGGACAGCCCGCTATTTGGATTGCCTGGAGTGGTTGTCACGCCGCATCTTGGCGCCAGCACCGAGGAGGCGCAGTCGCAGGTCGCCGTCGAGGGCGTGGGGCTGCTCGTCGACTTCCTCACGACGGGAGCGATCCGTCACGCTGTCAACTCCTCGGCGATCGATCCTGCCGCGCTCGAGGGTGTCAGGGGCTTCCTCGACCTCGCCTGGAGGCTCGGCATGCTGCTGGCCCAGCTCGACGCCGGCCAGCCGCTGTCGTGCTCCATCGCCTATCGGGGTGAGATCGCCGCCCGCAACACCAAGCTCGTGACCGCCGCCTTTGCGGCGGGCCTGCTCGAAGGCGCAATCGAGGACGTCAACATCGTCAACGCCGAGATGCTCCTCCGCGAGCGGGGCATCGACCTCGTCGAGCAGAGCCGCACAGATCCCGGCGCCTTCAGTTCCGTGGTGGCGGTCGACCTTGTCGCAGGCGACAGCGTGCACCGCGCTGCGGGCACGCTCTTCGGCCACTCGATGCCGCGAATCGTCCAGCTCGAAGGGCAACGTCTCGAGGCCTACCTCGACGGAATCCTGCTGATCTTCACCCATCAGGACGTCCCAGGGATCATCGGCCGGGTGGGCATGGCCTTTGGCCAGACGGGCATCAACATCGCCCAAATGACGGTTGGCAGGTCAACGCCCGGCGGCGATGCGATCGGCGTGCTGAACCTCGACCAGGAACCATCGGCCGAGGCGATCGCGGCCGTCGCTGCGTGCCCAGGCGTGCGTTCCGCTCGCGTGGTCAAGCTTCCCCCTGCCGGCCAGTTGCCGTCGTGGCTGGCTGCCGCGTCCGCCTCGGCACGGTCGGCACGCCGAGGCTGAGCCCGACCCCGGGGCCGTCTTTTCAGCACTCAGCCACCCATCGGGAATAATGTTGCTTCGCTCGCGGGAATCCCACGATGCGGGGCAGGTTGCCCCTTGAGGGCACCGCGTCGGGCCTTTGGATCGTCCCTGCACATGCCCCCTCGACCGGTGATCGGCGAACAGTTCAACCAGTGGGTGGCCGAGCATGTCACGGTTTTGTATCGCGTTGCCTACCGCCTGCTCGGCAACAGTCACGCTGCGGAGGACGTGCTCCAAGACACGTTCCGCTCCGCGTGGACGAGCCGCCACCTCTACGACCAGACGCGGAGCGAGCGAGCCTGGCTGCTCGCAATCCTGCGCCGCCGCGTCGCCGACCATTGGCGCAAGCGACAGCCCCGGGAAGTCGCCCCTGCCGCCAATGCCGTCGAGCCAGCGGCTCCAAGCGAAGCCGAGCCGTTCCGCGACGAGCTCTCCGCGGCCATGCAGCGGGGGCTCGCGAAGCTACCCGGGGAGATTCGCGAAACGCTCCTTCTCGTCGTGGTGGGCGAACTTACCCACCAGGAAGCGGCGGATCTCCAGGGCATCCCGCTGGGCACCGTGCTTTCGCGGGTCAGCCGGGGACGCAGCCGGCTCCGGGACTTTCTCCTCGAGGAAGGCCGTATTCCCGGTGGCGAAATGAGCGCGAAGACGGGAGCCCGCAACCGCCATGACTGAACAAGATCATCGCATCGACGCGCATCTGCGAGACGTCCCCGCCCCTACGGATCTCGACCGGCGGGTGGCAGCGCACGTTGTCTTCGCCGACGACTCGCTCGACCGGTTGCTCGCCGAGATCGAACTGCCAGCAGGCCTCGTCGACCGTCTCCGCGCGGGCATGAGCGGGCCGCAGCCAGCAGGTCGAACCACGGGGACGATCGATCTCGACCGAATCACGTCGGCCGCCTCCCGCGCAGGTCGCAGCGCAGACCGACGTCGATCACACTTCGGCCGCTGGGCCGCGGCGTTTGCTCGCGACGGACTCGCGGTTGCCGCGGCCCTGTCGATCGCGTGGATCGTGTTTACGGCCAGTGCCGAACTGTCTCGACGGCTCGCTGCGGTGCGTCCGGGCGAGCGATCGACGGCGGCGTCTCAGAGTGCCGCGGCCCCGCTGACGGTGGTGGCCGAAGAGTCGCCGGCCTCACCCCGAAAGCCGATGGGGGCTGCACCGTTCGGCCTGGATCGGCAGCCGCTGCCCCCCCCGAAAGCCGCCGCCGCGGCTGGGAAAGGTGCGAGCGAAGCATCGCTCGCGGCGCTCTCAGGCACACCCGCTCCGGAGTCCGTTGCGGAGCCGGCGTTTGCGCCGCAGCCGCCGGAAGTCCGCGGCGCGGCCGTGGGTCTGGCTGGCGAGCGGGTGGCCGACTCCTCGGCCATGCGGCTGCTGGAGCCCCCTCGCGATGCCTGGCGACTGGCTCCGAGGGCGAGGGGTTTCGACCTCGCTTTCGAGATGGCCCATGGCGAGTCACCGTTCGTCGACCCCGCAGCGTCGGGGCTCTCCACCGACGTCCCTCCCCTGACGCTCCGCACCGATGCGTTTGATCGGCTCACGTTGCAGGCTGGGCCTCCGTGGCATGGCGTAGGCCGGAGCCTTCGGATGGAGCACGTGCTCGCGGCGATTCCCGCGGCCACCACCGAGATGCGAACTCCGCTCTCGAACGACGGTGCAGTTCGAGTTGACGTCCGGGGCGTGCGGTCGCTCCGCAGCGGGTCTGGCGCACCGAGCGTGATCGTTGAGGTAGCGGCAACGGCGGACCGTGGCGGACCCATGAGCGGGCCGCCCCTCGTCGCCACGATCGTGATGGACCGATCGGTGGGCTGCGACTCGGCCGTCTGGCCATGGCTCTGCCGTGGTCTCGCCGCGGTCGCCGCCCGGATGACCACGAACGATCGCATCACCATCGTCGTTTCAGGGCCAGTGCCGCGGCTCGCCGCAAGGCGGGGTGACGCGGTGACGATCGCTGCCGTGGCCGCGGAACTCGAGCGGCTGCCGCCGATGGACGTATCCGACATGGATGCCGCCATCCGGATGGCGGTCTCCGAATCGACGTCCGCCGAATCGACAGTCACCAGCGTTCGGCTCGTGGTGGTGGCCCATCAGGAGACGGCCGACCGCGGCCGAGACGTGGTTCGCACCGCCCTCGCGGGCTGGCACGAGGCGCAGGCCGCCACCGGGGGAGAGCCGCTCGCGGACGAGCCGTCCCGGCCAGGTCTGGCCCGATTCGTGCTGGTTGATCCGACCACCTCCCCCGAGGAGCGGTCACAGGGTCCCTCGTTCGGACGGACGCCGGCCGATGCGACGGCGATTCGCCGCGAGCTCATCCGGCAAGTCTTCGCCACCGAGACGCTCGTCGGTCGCCAGTGTCGCCTCGCCGTCAGTTTTGATCCGCGACTCGTGGCGGCCTACCGCCTGATCGGCCACCGGCAGTCGGCGATGGAGTCGCTGGCCGTCACGCCGCCCGCAGCGATCGACCTGCACGTCGGAGAAACGGTGCGGGCGGTGTACGAAATCGTGCCCCGTGCTGCGGTCTCCGCGGCCGGCGTGTCGGCGGTGCTCGATTGGCGGGGGGCCGACGACGTGGCCCGAACCTCGCACGGCGTTCTCACCGCTGCCGATCTCCATCACCCTGCGGCGCTGCCCTCGCCGCACGGCTGCGAACTCATTCTCGCCGTCACACTCGCCGAAGCAGCTGGCGGCTCTGCACACGCCGATCCCCGGGCGAGGACCGCGGCGGCCGCACTCGTCCGGCAGTGGCGCCAGCGCGGAGACATGACTCCTTTTGGAGAGTTACTGGCCGCTGGTCTCGAACGGCTTCCTGCCAGTCGGCGGCTGCAGCGCTGACCGCCTGGAGCCTGCCCCGCGGGGTGGGCGGTTTGACGGACCATTGGCAGGGCCGCACAATGACCGTTCCGCTCATCGGACTTCCCTCTCCTCCTCCGACATCCACCATGCGTATGGTCTTCAGGGCAATAGTCCTCAGCTTTCTTGTCGTGTCGGCGTCTGGCGCGGCCCGGGGCGAGTCGGCCGCGGAAGAGACGACCCGGTCCCTGCTGGAGAGACTCGACGAACGGCAGATGCCCGACGTCATGCTGTGGGTGATCGAGCGGGCGGCCGCCGACCCCGCCATCTCCGGGAAACTCAAGGGCGAACTGCCGTTCCTTCGCGCCACGGCCTTAGTGGGTACAACCCGCACCGAGTCGGATGCCACCAAGCGGGCGGCGCTGCTCGACGAGGCGGAGAAGTCGATCGATACGTTCCTCGCGACATCGCCCACGGGTGACCCTGCGATCGCTGCCTACACGCAGAAGGGCAACCTGCTCATCGAACGCGGTCGCGGCAAACTCGACCTGGCGAAACGGCCCGGACAGGACGCGAAGAAACTCTCCGCCGAGGGGGTGGCGTTCTTCGAATCCGCGATCAAGAGCCTGAAGGGCACCGTGAAGCCTGACCAGAAGGACATCGCCACCGTCACCAACGCCGAGGATGCGGTCCTCAGGGCGCTTCGCGAGGTCGATGCCCAGATCGACACGATCAAGGCCGGCGGCAAGGCCAATGGCGACGGCCCTGCCAAACTCTCGCCGTCACAGCAGAAGGAGGTCGATCGCCTCGAGGAGATTCAGACCCAGTACCGGGCCAAACTCCTCTCGACGCGGCTGATGACCGGCGCTGCCCTGTTCGAAAAATCAAAGGCCTTTCCGGCGGGATCGACAGAGGCGACCGCCGCGATCAGCGAATCGACAGCCGTGTTCAAGACATTGGCTGAGAAATATGGTTCGAACGCGGCGGGGATCTTCGCGAGGTATTACTGGGGCCGTAACACCGCGGCGATCGGCAAACACGAACTCGCGGCGGACACCCTTTCCCCGATCGTAGTCCTCGACGACAAATCGCCGCTCGCTGTCTCGCTCCGCGCCAAGGCCATCAACACCTCGCTCGAGTGCTGGCTGGCGATGGCGGCCGAACAACAGGACACCGCGAAGGCCACGACCATCCTGCAACGAGTCGACGACGCCGTTCGGAAGTTCGCCCTTACACCAGCCGACAAACTCCCGGGGAGGAAACTCGACGCCGAGTGGCTGGGGCTGAAGTACCGCACCGCAGCGGCGCTCGATGCGTTGGCGGGCAAACTCGACGTGAAGGAGAAACAGGCCAAGGGCCTGCTCCAGCGGGATGCGAAGAAGCTGGCCACTGAGGTCGCCACCGCGAACAAGGACTTCGCGAAAGAGGCCCGCGAACTTGCAGCCAAGTTGGGTAAGGATCTTCCCGAGGGGAGCGAGGAGAAGGACTTCGCCACGCTGGTGGCCGATGCCCGCGTGTCATTTTCTGGAATGCAGGAGAAGCAGGTCGAGGCGAAGAAGTTCCTGGCCGAGGGTAAGGCAGCGGAGGCTGCGGAGGCGGCCAACCTTGCTGGGGTCGACCGTGACGCCGCCGCGAAACTTTTCGAGGAGGCAATCAAGGCCGGTGAAGCCGAGAAGCAACCCGACGAGGCGGCGATCAACTCGGCCCGTTCGATGCTGACGTTTCTCTACTACGACGCCAAGCGGTTCGCCGACGCCGCCACGCTCGGCTCGATGCTCACCGAACGCTATCCCAATGCGATGGGCAGCCGGCAGGCGGCACGGGTGGCCCTGGCGAGCCTCCAGCAACTCGGCCTGCAGGCCGATCCGGCCGCGAGCAAGGATGCAAAGGCAAAGTTGGTCGCGGTGGCGACCTTGATCGGCAAGACGTGGCCCGCCGAGGCCGAGGGAGCCGACGCCTTTTCGGTGCTTTTGAACGCGGCCCTCGAGTCGCGCGATGCTGTGGCCATGGCGGCGCTGCTCGAAAAGTTTCCCGCCGAATCGCCGCGGCGTGCCGAGTTTGCCATGCGGGCAGGAACGGGGCTGCGGCGGGAGGTGCAGGAAGCCCGCAAGCTTGAGGCGTCGGTGCGTCCCGACGAGAGCACCATCAACGACTGGAACGCGGCCGCGAAGGCCGCCATCGACGAAGGCCTTACGTCGCTCGATCAGGCGGCCGCCCTGCCTGCCGGTGCCGGGGCCAAGATAGCCGCGGGCGCGGCGCTGGCCCGCGTGCAAATGGCCCTTGACGACGGCGATCGCGAAACCGCGGGTCGGGTTCTCGAACACAAGGTTTTCGGCCCGTGGACGGTGGTTCTCGGCGGCGATCCCGCGCTCGCCCAGGGGCAGTTCGCGGAAGGCACGCTCACGGTCTCCCTCCGACACTTCATCGAGACCGAACAACTCGACAAGGCCCAGACGGCGATGGATGCCTTGGAGAAGGCGGCCGGCCAGGGGGAAGAGGCCTCGGCCAAACTGACGGGCATGTATCTCTCGATGGGTCGCGACCTTCAGGCTCAACTGGAAAACCTGGGCGGTGGCGACAAGGGGACCACGCCTGAGGTGCGCGAGCGGGCGTCGAAGATCCTCGCCGGGTTCGAAAAGTTCCTCGACGGTATCGCCAAGCGTGACAAGAAGATCTCTTCGCAGATCTGGGTGGCAACCACGTATTTCACGCTTGGTTCCGGCAAGGGGACGGGCGCCGTCGTGCCGAAGTCGAAGGCAGAGCAATACCTCGACCGTGCCGCGGAGGCTTATGCCCGTCTGCTGTCTGCGAAAGATGACCCAAACGTCGCGGAAAAAGACCGTGCGGACATCACCCGCTTTGAGCCGTCGATCCGGCTGAAGATGTCCGGCATTTTCAAGGAGCGAGGCAAGTGGGATGCAGCTCAGGAGCAGATCGACTGGATCCTCGCCGATCCCAAGCGGCAAAACTCGCTGGACATTCAGCTTCAGGCGGCCGATCTGCTCGAGGCGGCAGGCCGTGCCGCCCTCGCCGCCGGTGATTCGGCCAAGGGCGATGCCCTGCTGCGGGAGTCCGCCGCCGGCCGCAAGGCACCGCCGATCTTGATCTGGGGCTGGGGCGGCATCGCTAACAAACTCTCTCGCCAGGCCTTTTCCTCGGCCGATGAAAAGGCGATGAAGGCCCGCGAGCAGTTTTTTGAGGCGCGGCTGCACGTCGCCGACACGCTGCTCACGCGGGCCAAACTGGGTGGCCAGGCGGCCGATCGAGACAAGCGACTCGACACTGCGAAGACTGCAATCGCCATGACCCGCAAGCTCTATCCCGATCTGGGCGGAGAGGCGTTTCAAAAGCGGTTTGAGAAACTCCTCCGCGAGGTCCAAAAGGAGCAGGGCGCCGCGAATCCTGGCGGATTTACCCAACTTGACCAGGAGGCGGGAGCCTTGGCGCAGCCTGCTCCCTCGGGGGCCGCACCGTGATGGCATTCAACAACACAGCATCCACCAACAAGCGGGCAACGATGAACGGCCTGGCGTCTCGCAGACTCATCCCACTGGTGTGGGCGATAGTGGCGGGCATCATCGCCGGAGGATCAGCTTTTCCGACGCGGGCGCAGTCTCTCGACCGAGTGAGGCGCGTGGCTGCGGCCGACATTCAAGGAGAGGTCATCGACACATCCCCGAATGGGATCGACCTCGAGAACCGAAACGGCACGACAAAGATCCCGATCGAAAGCATCCGTGAGGTCCTCTTTGGCAAAGAACCCGAGGAGTTGAAGAGCGCCCGCACTCTGCTCCTTCGCAAGGATGGCGCTGGGGCTCTCGACCAACTTGACAAGATCAAGCCCGCCGACAAGGAGGGGCTCACTAAGAATATCCAGACCGAACTCGCATTCGTTCATGCCGCCGCGACCGCCCGCAAGGCGCTCGCCACGGGCGAGGGGCTCGCAGGCGGACAAAAGGCCGTCACCGATTTCGTCACCACGTTTCCACGCAGTCATCACCTCTATGACATGCAGGAACTGCTCGGCACCGTCCTTGCTCGACAGGGCAAGATCGCCGAGGCAGCGGCCGCATATGGCTCGCTCGCCAAGGGTCCGCCCGTGATCGAGGTGCGGGCCGCTACGCTGAAGGCCGACCTCCTCTCCGGGCAGCAGAAATATGCCGAGGCGATTCGGGAATACGAGGCGGCCGCCAAGGCCGCGACGAGGATCGAAGGCGAGTCCGGAAAGCGAGCCAAACTCGGCACCGAACTGGGCCGAGCGCGGTGCCTGACCCGTCTCGGCAAGGCTGCTGACGCCCTCGTCGCATCGCAAGGCATGCTCAAAGATGCCGATCCCGGCGACTCTGAGTCCCTCGCCCGTATCTTCGGCGTGCTGGGCGACGCTCAGCGGGCCATCGGCGACAAGGACAGGGACGCGATCATTTCGTTTCTCACAATTGACATGGTCCACAACTTGCTTCCCGAAGAACATGCCGAGGCCCTGTTCAATCTCGTCGAACTTTGGGATAAGACCAATAATCCGGAGCGTGCCCGTGAGGCCAGGCAGGATCTGGAAACGACCTACCCGGACAGTCCGTGGACCAAAAAACTTCGAGCGGCAAAGGCCTCCTGAAGCCGAGCGAGCAGAGCCCTTTCGGTGTCCGGCGAGGCGAGGGTACGCTGTCGTCAAGAAAAGGCTGAATGGAACCACACCTTTTGAGGAGATGATCATGCTGGTTGGCTCGTGCGACGGTGGGCGGGAAGGGATACGGTCGTGGTGGGCCGGCGTGCTTCCCACGCGGATTGGGCGGATTCTCCTCGCCGCATGCCTGATGGCATCGTGGGGCGTTGCAGTCACGTGCGTGGCTCCATCCGTCGCCTTCGCCCAAGACGAGGCCGCCGTCGACGAAGATGGCGATGCGGAACCCGAGGGTAAGAGCTACCTCACCTTTCTCCTCGAGGCGCTCGGCGTTAAGTATGTGATCATCTTCTTGCTTCTTTCCTTCGGTCTCGTGGCTCTCCTCGTGATGTGCTTCATGCAGTTTCGCAAGGTGGTGATGATGCCTCCGGCGCTTGGCCAGCAGTTTGAGCAGCATCTGGAAAACAAGGAATTCCAACAGGCCTACGAACTGGCCAAGAACGACGACTCGTATCTCGGCAAGGTGTTGTCGGCCGGCATGAGCAAGTTGCAGTCGGGCTATCCGGCGGCCGTCGAGGCAATGCAGGCGGCGGAGAACGAGCAGGCCATGAACCTCGAGCACAAGATCAGTTACGTGTCGCTCGTGGGAGCCTTGGCGCCGATGTTCGGCCTCCTCGGGACGGTGGACGGGATGGTGGCGGCCTTCATGCTCATTGCCCAGCAAGACACCGCCCCCAAGCCGTCGCAACTCGCCGTCGGTATATCACAGGCCCTCGTGACGACGCTCATCGGGCTCTGGCTCGCCATTCCCGCCATCGCCTGCTACGGCCTCCTCAAGAACTGGCTGCAGCGCTTCAACATGGAAGTCGATGACGAGTCAATGAAGCTGATGGCACGGTTCCAAAACATGGGCAAGAAGTAGGCTCACGCTCGATCGTAGGCTGAACTGGAGAGCGGCACGCCATGGCACGCAAACAGAGGGACGGACCGGCAAGGACCGACATCGACATGACGCCGATGATCGACATGACGTTTCAGTTGATCACGTTCTTCGTGTTCACGCTCAACTTCTCCACGGCCGTTCAGGACGACCGCGTGCAGTTGCCGACGAGCCAGTTGGCGAAGCCGGCAGAGGGTCCGTCGGTCGAACCGATTACGCTTCAACTGATGAACGATGGCAGGGTGATCTATTCTGGCGAGCCAATCGCCCTGCAGGACGTCGGCGGCTACCTGGAGAACGAGAAACGGGTGATGATCTCAGCGAGCAAGGAGCCAAGTTCGGCCACGATCATCGTGCGGGCCGATGGCCGGTCGAAGACGGGCGACGTGCAGGAGATGATCAAGGTCTGTCAGGAGAAGGGCTTCGAGCGGTTCGTCCTGCGTGCTGAATACGACGAAAGTAAATGACCGGAGAATCACCGTGGCCGCGAAACGCGAATCGCTGTCCGACAAAATCGCGATCGACATGACGCCGATGATCGACGTCGTTTTTCAGTTGATCACGTTTTTCATGCTCACGCTCAAATCGGTGATCAGCGAAGGTGACTTCGACATCCGCATGCCGCTCGGCGCCAGCGCTGGAGCGGCCCCCGAGGATCTGATTCCACCGGTCCGCGTCAAGATGACGGCCGGCCCATCGGGGGAGCGGACGAGCATGACGATGAACGGTCAGCAGGTCGGCGACTTCGACGATCTCCGCCGGCGGATCATCGATCTCGTGGGAACCGGCCCCGGCTCCAACGCCGACAAGACGGAGGTCGAACTCGATTGCGACCCG
This sequence comes from Planctomicrobium piriforme, assembly GCA_945869735.1. GTDB lineage: Bacteria > Planctomycetota > Planctomycetia > Pirellulales > UBA1268 > QWPN01. The sequence continues at coordinate 56,838 of CAMBPQ010000007.1, read as the reverse complement.
ACCTTGAAGTATGAAAATGTGATCCGCGCGGTCACGGCCGTCTCGGGGATGGTGCAGCCCGATGGCACGGTCGTGGAACTGATCAAGAAGATCAAGTTCGCCCCCCCGAAGAAGCGCTGACACCTCGAATCGCAACGGCATGAGCCGTACGGCTGCGCTGGAGTTCACGCTCCCGTCAGGAAGCCCCAAGCGCGAGCGCGGGGAATACGCCCTCCATCCCAACCCGCTCCGCGCTACCGCTACGGTCGCCACCCGCTTTCCAATGCTCGCGCTTCGGGCTTCTTGGGGACCTCACGCCACGATTCCCGTCAAGAAGCCCCAAGCGCGAGCGCGGGGAATACGCCCTCCATCCCAACTCGCTCCGCGCTACCGCCGCGGGTGAAACTTCTCGTGGACGGCTTTGAGGCGGCTGGCGTCGACGTGCGTGTAGCGCTGGGTGGTGGCAATGCTCGAGTGGCCGAGCATCTCCTGGACGTGGCGGAGGTCGACGCCCCCGGCCACGAGGTGCGTGGCGAAACTGTGCCGCAGCGTGTGGGGACCGATGTCGGGCGGGATGCCGGCTTGGTCGGCGTGAAGCCGCACGATCTCCCAAATCCGCATCCGTGAGAGCCGGTTGCCCCGCGCCGAGAGGAGAGCCCACGACGGGGTGCCCCCCGCCCGGGCGGCAAACGTCTTGCGGGCGTCGCTGAGCCAGGCCGACGTCGCCGCGACCGCACGGCGGCCGAGCGGCACGACGCGTTCCTTGTTGCCCTTGCCGCGACAGGTGCAAAAACTCTCTGCCAGGTGCACGTCGGTGAGCCGGAGCGTTGACACCTCCGAAGCCCGGCAGCCGGTCGCATAGAGGAGTTCGAGGAGCGCCCGGTCACGCTGAGCCCGCGGATCATCACCCTCCGGGCTGGCGAGCAACCTGTCGACCTGGGCCGGCGACAGCGTACCCGGGATGTTGTCATCCCGCCTCGCGGCCTTGATCAACTCCGCCGGACTTTCAGCAATCACGCCCTCGAGTTGCAGAAAGGCGTAGAAGGTTCGCAGCGTTGCAGCCTGCCGGGCCACGCTCGCGCGGGCAAGACCCTTCTTCGTGAGCGCCGCGAAGTAGTCGCCGAGATCCCGAATCGTCATGGAGGCCGCCGGCCGCCCGGCAAGCCAAGCGGCGAAGTCCCGCAGATCTCGACGGTAGGCTGACTGCGTGTTGTCGGCGAGCGCCCGCTCGTGCCGGACATAGTCGAGGAAGCGATCGACGAGACTGCTCGTGCCGCCCACAGCCTCGACGACGCGGGGAGCGTTGAGCAGGATCTTCCGCGTCCGCGGCCGGCGGGGCTCAGGAGTATCAGCCATGGTTCCTCCCACCGCCCAGTCAGCCGTGGGACGGCCCACCCACAACTATGCGTCGTAGCCGAGATTCGGAGCGAGCCACCGCTCGATCTCCGCGACCGGCATCCCCTTGCGGGCTGCGTAGGCCTCAACCTGCTCCCGCGTCAGCCGGTCCACAGCGAAATATCGGCTTTCCGGGTGCGCAAAATAGAGTCCGCTGACGCTCGCCGCCGGCGTCATCGCAAAGCTCTCCGTGAGCCGCATTCCCGCGGCTTTCTCTACCGAAAGCCAGTCGAACAGGGCCTGTTTCTCGGTATGGTCGGGACAGGCCGGATATCCAGGCGCCGGCCGGATGCCTCGATACTTCTCCTCAATCATGTCCTCGCGGCTCAGGCTCTCCGCGCGGCCGTAGCCCCACTCGCGGCGGACTTTCGCATGCAGCCATTCGGCACAGGCCTCGGCCAGCCGGTCGGCGATCGCCTTCACCATGATCGACGAGTAATCGTCGAGTTCGGCGTCATACTTCCTGCAGAGTTCGTCGCAGCCGTGGCCGGCGGTGACCGCGAAGGCCCCCAGGTAGTCCTTGCGGCCGCTTTCCACCGGGGCCACGAAGTCGGCCAGCGCGTGAAAGACGTCCTGTCCTTTCCGTTCCCACTGCTGCCGGAGCGTGTGCACGCGGCCGATCTCGGTGGTCCGAGACTCGTCGGTGAACACCGCGATGTCGTCGCCGACCGAGTTGGCGGCAAACAAACCATACACGCCCTTGGCCACGAGTGCGTCGTCGCGGACGATCAGGTCGAGCAGATCGAGCGCGTCACGGTGGAGCTTCCGGGCCTCAACGCCCACGATCGGGTCGTTGAAAATCGCCGGATACTTTCCCCTCAGTTCCCACGACATAAAGAAGGGGGACCAGTCGATGAACGGGATCAGTTCGGTCAGCGGCACCTTCTGGAGCGTCCGCACGCCGAGAAACTCCGGCACGTCGATCGGCGTCGTGGCCCAGTCGGTCGTCCACCGCTTCCCGCAGGCAACGGCATAAGGCACGAGCTTGGTCTCCTGCCGCCGCTTGAAGTTCTCAACGTCGCGGGTCTGTGCCTCGCGATTGGCCCGCGAGAACTCCTCCCGGGCCGTCGGGCTGAGGAGCTTTTCCACCACGCTGGCTGCCCGGGAAGCATCGTTGACGTGCACCACGGCACCGGAATACTTCGGGGCGATCTTCACAGCCGTGTGCCGGGCCGACGTCGTCGCCCCGCCGATCAGGAGCGGTATCGTCAGTTTTGCGTGTTCAAACTCCTGGGCCACCTGCACCATCTCGTCGAGGCTCGGTGTGATCAGCCCTGACAGGCCTACGATGTCGGCCTGGTGGCGGATCGCCTCCTCGATGATCTTGTTGCACGGCACCATCACCCCGAGGTCGACCATGTCGTAGCCGTTGCATCCGAGGACCACGGAGACGATGTTCTTGCCGATGTCGTGAACGTCGCCCTTCACGGTGGCGATCAGCACCTTGCCCCGCTTGGTCTGAGCATTGCCCGACGCGATCCGCTCAGCCTCCATCGAGGGAAGGAGGTGGTTGACCGCCCGCTTCATCACGCGGGCACTCTTCACCACCTGGGGCAGGAACATCTTGCCCTCACCAAACAGGTCGCCCACGGTCTGCATACCCCGCATGAGCGGCCCCTCGATGATCTCGAGGCTCGTGGCGTAGTGCCCCCGGGCCACCTCGACGTCCTCCTCGACGAAGTCGGCAATCCCCTTCACGAGGGCGTGTGTGATCCGCTCCTCCACACCGAGGCTCCGCCACGTGTCGGCCTTGGCGACATCGGCCGGATCCCTTTGCTTGACCGTCTCGGCATATTCGATCAGGCGATCGGTCGCGTCAGTCCGGCGGTCGAAGAGCACGTCCTCGATCCGTTCCCGGAGTGGCGGATCGATCTGCTCGTAGACGGCCAGTTGCCCGGCGTTGACGATCCCCATGTCCATCCCAGCCCGAATCGCCTGGTAGAGGAAGACCGAGTGCATCGCCTCGCGGACGACCTCGTTGCCCCGGAATGAGAACGAGATATTGCTCACGCCCCCCGAGACCTTCACCAGCGGCATCGCCTCCTTGATCCGCCGCGTGGCCTCGATGAAGTTGATCGCGTAGCGGTTGTGTTCCTCGATGCCCGTGGCGACCGTGAGGATGTTGGGGTCGAAGATGATGTCTTCGGGCGGGAAGTGCGCCTGCTCCGTGAGCAGACGGTAGGCCCGCTGGCAGATCGCAACCCGACGCTCCACGTCGGTCGCCTGCCCCTCCTCATCAAACGCCATCACCACGACCGCGGCCCCGTGGCTGCGGACGATGCGGGCCTGCTCGAGAAACTTCTCCTCTCCCTCCTTGAGGCTGATCGAGTTGACGATCCCCTTCCCCTGCACGCACTTCAGCCCCGCCTCGAGCACCTCGAAACGCGAGGAGTCGATCATGATCGGAACCTTCGAGATCTCCGGCTCGCTCGAGAGCAGCGTGAGAAACTTCGTCATCACCTTGACACCGTCGAGCATCCCCTCATCGACATTGATATCGATGATGGTGGCGCCGTTCTCGACCTGCTGGCGAGCGACGCTGAGTGCCTCCTCGTACCGCTCCTCCTGGATGAGCCGCGCGAAGGCCCGCGACCCCGTCACGTTGGTCCGCTCGCCGATGACGGTGAAGCTGCTCTCGGGCCGCAGTTCCAGCATCTCAAGGCCTGCGTACCGCGACCGCCGCGGCGGATCCGCCGGTTTCCGCGGCGGGTAGTTTCGCATCACGTCGGCGATCGCCCTGAGATGGGCCGGCGTCGTGCCGCAGCAGCCGCCCACGATGTTGAGCCAGCCCGACTGGGCGTATTCCTCGAGCACGCTCGCCATCATTTTGGGCGTCTCGTCGAAGCCCCCGAGGGCGTTGGGGAGGCCCGCGTTGGGATAGCAACTCACGAGCCGCGAGGTGATTCGTGACAGGTCGGCCACGTGGGTCCGGAGCTTCTCCGGTCCGAGGGCGCAGTTGATGCCCGCGCTCACCAGATCGATGTGGGAAATGCTGGTCCAGCAGGCCTCCACCGTCTGGGCAGAGAGCGTGCGACCGCCGTCGAAAACGGTGAACGAGGCCATCACCGGTAGCTTCCTGCCAAGGTCCGAGAACACCTGCTCGATGGCATGGAGACAGCTCTTGAGCACCAGCGTGTCGAAGGCCGTCTCGGCGAGAAGAATGTCGACGCCCCCTTCGATCAGGGCCTCGATCTGCTCGCGATACACCGCCACCATCTCGTCGAACGTCACGTCGCGGTGGCCGGGGTCGGACACGTTGCCGGCAATGGAGAGCTGCTTGTTGGTGGGGCCGATCGACCCGGCGACGAACCGGGGCCTGTCGGGCGTCTTCGCCGTGGCCGCGTCGGCCGCCTCGCGGGCCAGCCGGGCGGCGACGAGGTTCATCTCCCGCGTATACGACTGAAGGCCGAAATCGGCCAGGGCTATGCTCGTGGCACCGAACGTGTTGGTCTCGACGATGTCGGACCCCGCCTCGAGATACGCGGCATGGATGCCCCGGATCGCGTCTCCCTGGGTGAGCGTGAGGGCGTCGATGCAGTTCTTGAGGTCGCGGTGATGTCCGGCAAAACGCTCGCCACGGAAACCTTGTTCATCGAGGCCAAGGGCGTGCACCATCGTGCCCATGGCGCCGTCGAGAATCGCGATCCGGCTAGCGAGCACTGAGTGGAAAAGGTCGGAACGACTGGACGGAGAGTTGGTCGACATCGACGGTCCAAAAAGCTGGAAAAAGGCATGAATGGCGGAAAATCGCCGTGGTTTGGATCTGCCTGATCATAGGCGACTCGGAGGACGGGGCATACTGCGACGGTTCTATGGCGCGATTGGCGGGCGCGGAGGCGTAGGGCTGGGAAGAGGGCATCCCCCTGACGGCGCGTCGCTCAAGGGCATCCGGCATCGCCGACGATGGAACCGCAAGGGGAGATGATGCACGTTCTCGCACGTATTCCAGACATCGGGGCGGATCAGGCTGCGGCCGGGGCCGCAGACGGCGTGCCCGTCACGGCCGTGAAGCCCGCCCCGACGCCGGCCCCCTGCCGCAGGCCGAGGGCCTCACGGACCCGCTTTCCCATGGGTTCGGTCATGGCGCTGGCAGTCATGGCAACGGTGGTCTGGGCGCTCGCGTCTTGGAACGACGGCCGCCGCGCCGAACACAGCCGAATGGAAAGGCTCGCCCGGATGCGTCCCGCAACGACCACGACGGATACCCTGCAGCGATGACGCTCGATCTCCTCGATCACGCTTTCATCGAGCGCTGGAACGCGGTCCTGCCGTCAGCAGACGCGGACCGGCCCGCCCCGATGAGCCCCTCGACGCCGACCGCCGCGTCACCGCCGGCCCTCGAACGGTGCACTGATCCGGCACACGACGACCTCGTCAACCGGCTGCTGCAGGCGGCCAAGCCGGAGTGGTCGTCCCTGGCCGACGTGATCGAATCCGCCCGCCGCCGCGGCCGCCACGCAATCGCGATCGCCGCCTGCGAGCGCGGGGCCGGTTGCACGACCATCGTCGCCGCGCTCGTTCGTACGCTTCATGGCCGCGGGCACGAGGCTGTCGCCTGCGACTCTTCCGGCATCCACGCGACGGGTCCCACCCACGGCAAGCGGATCATGCTGGTCGATGCGGGCGTCTGGTTTCCCCCGGGCAGGATCCACCGCCAACGGCTCATGGTCGCCAGCGCCGGATGCGATGCCGCGATCCTCGTCCGCAAGGGAAATCGTGAACCACCCGCGACGTGGGCCGTCACCCTCGAGGCCCTCGGCGTCGAACCGCTCGGCGAGGTGATGTCGTTCGCGCCGCCGTTCGGCGGCGGCGGAGTTTCTGGAGCAACGCCATGAGCGAATCGCCTGCCGCCCCCACGCTCACGCCCACGCAACAAGCAGCCCTCGCCAAGATCGCCTGTGGCATCTCGCAACCGGGGGGTGTGGCACTGCTCTGCGGTCCGCAGGGCGTAGGGAAGACCACCGTGCTCGCCCATCTCGCATCCGCCCGCCAACTCCGCTCGCTGTCGGTGGAGGTTCGCGACATCGCGGCCTGGGCCACCGCAGCCGAAGCCTGCCGCCGGGACCTTCCCGACGTCGTGGTGGCCGACGACGCCCACCTCGCCGCCGACGGCGACATCGCCAGGCTCCTGGCCACCTGCCGGAGCCGGCGGCCCGCGGCGAGCGTCGTGCTGGCTGGCGAGGGCCGGTTGCTGACGCTGGTCTCCCGCGACAGTCGCGTCGAGCAAGCGATCCATCTCCGCGCCAGCCTGCGTCCCTGCACGCTCGCGGAGTCCTTCGGCATGCTCGCCGCGGCGTTGGGCACGACGGCAGTTGATGACTCGCTGCACCCCGCGCTGGCAACCATCCACGAGATCGCCGCCGGCATCCCCGCGGCAATGCTCCGGCTTGCGTCGCTCGCCGCCGTGCTCGCGGCGTCGAGGCCGGATTGGCCCATCACCCCGGCCGACATCGAGACGATCCACCGCCGCCTCTCCCCACAGGCGGCCTGACGGAAAAGGCTGCGAACACGCCCGCGATCCGTCCGGTCCGCCAGCGCTGACATGCTCGGCGCGGCCTCCCGTCAGGAAGCCCCAAGCGCCAGCGCGGGGAATACGGGTCGCATCGAAACGGTGCCGGATTGGTTCGCCGGGTGTGACATGCTCGGCGCCGGGGATTTTGCTACAGGATGCTCGGCTGGCCGACGGGTTGTCGCTCGTGAGTCGCAAACATTCCCAGCTTCTGCGCGTGCCACCCCCGGCTCCTCACGATCTGGAATCGGGTGGATCAACCGTGGGTGGTGCCTCTCGTCAGGAAGCCCCAGGCGCGAGCGCGGGGGATGCGCCCTCCGCCGCGGCACGGGCGAGCATCACGGGCACCGAGTCGTCGCCGGGTGGGCCGCCCCGCCGGCCAGGAGCGAACGGCGCCGGGTCGACCTCCGGGATGCGGCCTTGGATGAGATCGGCGATCATCACGGCCGTGCCCGTCGACTGGTGAAGCCCCGCTCGGAAATGCCCGGCCGCGACGAAGGCGTTGGCGAGGGCCGGCACGCGGCCGATGAACGGCAGGCCGTCGGGCGACCCGGGCCGCAGCCCGGCCCACGACTTCTCGGGAGGCACGTCGGCCACGTCGCCGAGCAGGTCGACCGCCACGCGGCGCAGCCGCCGGATCGCCGCGTCGGTCGGCACCGGCACGAAGCCCGCGTCCTCGAGCGTGGAGCCGACGAGGAGGTGGCCGTCCTCGCGGGGCACGAGGTAGTCGAGCCCAAGATTCACGATCCGCGTGAGCGGTTGTCGCGGCAGCCGCAGCAGCACGATCTGCCCACGAATCGGCCGCGTGTCGATCGACAGGCCCAACACCTCCGCGAGCCGCCCCGACCAGGCACCCGCCGCCACCACATAGGCCGCCGCCTCGACCCGCTCCGACACGCCCCCCACGGCGGCGACGACTCCCGTGATCCGTCCGCCGTCCACCGAGATCGTCGAGACGTCGGCCCCGCGGGTAAGAACGACGCCACGGTTCAGGCACGACTGCTCGAGCGCCCGCAGTTGACGGGGCGAGCGAAACTGGTGCTCGTCAGCGAGCAGCAGAGCGCCTCGAACGGCACCTCGCGCGACCGCCCCGGCCAAGGCCGGCTCAGCGGCGGCAAGGGCGGCGGCGGCGAGCACCTCGCAGCTCGCCCCCTTGGCGAGCCAACTCCCGGCCTCCCGCCGCACCCGTTCCATGGCAGCGTCGTCGGCCGCCACGTGCAAGCCGCCGCAGCGTCGCAGACCGTTGTCGATTCCGGTCTCGTCGAGAAGCTCCTGTGCCCACTCCTGATGGAGCCTGTCGCTCCAGGCGGTAAGCGCCTCCCCGGGCGTCATGCCGGCCGCGGTCGGAGCCGGTGGAAAAATGCCGACCGCTGCCCAGGATGCCATTTCCTCCCGCGTGTCCCGCGACAGCACTCGGACGGACAAGCCGCGGCCGGCGAGCTCCCGGGCGATCGAGAGCCCGATGATGCCCCCGCCAATGATGCAGCAATCGTTCATGAGCCGTGGATCAGGCGTTGGTCGGGATGTCGGGCGTGTCGGCGATGTTGACCCACACGTGAACGTGCGGCGCACCGCGGAAGTGCCAGACGAACGCCGGCCCCTCGAGCCGCCAGTTGTCCCACACGCCGTCGTCGCCGATGTCGCCCTCACGGTAGAAGGCGAGCCGGCAGCGCTCGAGCCCGCCCTGCTTCGACAGACAGCCGCGGACCTCATCGCGATCGACGGTGCGGTAGGGCTCGAGCAGCACACCGAGCACCCGCTCCAGCTCGGCCCGCTGGTCGGCCGAGAGATCGGAGACCGGGATGCCCGCGGGCTCCTGCCCCCTGCCCCGGAACGCAATCGCGTTCTCGCGCGGCACCGTGGCGACGAGGGCCTGCTGCCGCTGCTTCCCGTCGAGCATGCCGCAGACCGCATTGGCCGCCACGGCCTGGGGCCAGAAGACGTTGCCCTCGTGGTTTTTGTCCTCGTTGAAGCCGCCGGCGTCGTGGCCGTAGAAGATCGGGCCGCCGAAGGCGACGTGGTCGGCGGAATCGCCGTCGCACCGCAGCGTCATGTGGCGGCCGGTGAGCAGGAACTGAAACGTTCCGCTGCCGGGTTCGCCGATGAGGGCGACCGACTGGTCGTGGCCGAAGCCGCCGGTGTCGTCCTCGAGCTGCTTGTCGAACCGCGCGTGCCACTCGGGCTCGATCAGGTGCTCAAAGATGTCGCGAACGAGTTGCTGCTGGTCCTTCGTGAAGAAGTCGCTCTTCACTGAGGGCTCGGTGGCGTTCCAGTTGTTGCCGACGCGGGTCCGCAGCAGCCCGAACTTCGGATGGACGTAGTCCCACGGAAAGCAAACCTGCTTCCGCTGGGCGGGGGTGAGCGAGGAGTGCAGCCGGGCGGCGAGCGACTCTGCGGTCGCGGCGGCCGACCCGTCGGCCGCGACCACGAACGGGGCGCGGGCGACTGCCGCAACAGCCCCGGAGCTGATTGCCTGCAGGACGCTCCGCCTGGACAGTCGCATCGTTCGCGTTGGCATGACAATAGCTCCTCCACGGGTGTGGCACACGACGCCCGCGTCCTGTACTACGTTAGCCTACGCCGCGTCGTCGCCCCGTGCCACACCAGCCACCCGCATCAAGAAGCCCAACGGCGTCAGCCGTGGGGACGGCGCAGCGCGACACGCCGCTCACGCCCGCCGCTGGCACGTCGGACAGAAGAACGTCGCCCGCTGCACCTGCACGATGCGAACGATAGCCGCGCCGCAGGCGGTACACGCAGCGCCCTCGCGGCCATACACCCGATGCCGCCGCTGAAACCGGCCGACACGGTTGTCGGCCGTGCGGTAGGTCTCGTCGCCGATCGACGATCCCTCGTCCGCCACCGCCTCGGCGAGCAGTGCACGAGTGACGTCAGCGATCCGCTCCCAGGCGTCGCGCGGGAGCCGGCGGCACCGCATCCGCGGATCAACGCCGCATCGGAAGAGGATCTCGGCGGCGTAGATGTTGCCAATGCCGGCGACGGCCCGCTGGTCGAGGAGCGCCACCTTCACGGCCCGACGCGATGCCGCCAGTCGGGCTGCGAGATCGCCGCCGGTCACAACGAGTCCATCCGGACCGTGCTTATGCGGGCCGCAGGCGGCGTCGAGCCCGCGGTCGTCGAGCAGCCGGATCGTGCCGAGCCCGCGGCGATCCCAGAAGAGCATCCGCTGCGGCGGCCCGCCTCCGCGAACCTTTCCGAAGCCCACCACCATCCGCACATGCTCCTCTGTCGGCGGCTCGACGACGAGCATCAGACCCGTCATCCGCGGCTCGATCGCCAGCCAGAGCCGCCCGCGTCGGGCCGCAGCACCGGCGGCGGCCAGCTCGATCACGATCCGCTTGCCGCGGCGCTCGACGGCGGCGACCGTGTGGCCCACGATTCGGCGCGAGATGGTGGCGGCCGCGGGCTCGATCGAAAGCGGCCGGACGCGGCTGCGGGGAAATTCCACCGACGCGATCTTCCGACCGACGACGCCGGCGAGGCCGCGGCGCATCGTCTCGACTTCGGGCAGTTCGGGCATCGCTCGTGCAGACGGAGGTGGCGTGGATGGTGGCTCGGCCGGGGCAGGCTACAATCGATCAAGATCGTGGACAAACCGCCACGACTCCGCACCGCGATCGATCCGAGGAACCCTTTCATGGCCGCCAGCTCCGCAGCCGCCCCGCCCATGTCCAGCGTGCCCGACGCCTACGGCCGCTTCGGCAGATTCGGCGGCCGCTACGTTCCCGAAACGCTTTCCGCGGCGCTCGACCAGCTGGAGCGGGCCTATGCCGAGGCGGTGGCCGACCCGGCGTTCGCAGCCGAACTCGACGGCCTGCTCTCGGCCTTCGTGGGCCGGCCCACCCCCCTGCTCTTCGCCAAGCGACTCACCAAACTCGCCGGCGGCGCCCAGATCTGGTTCAAGCGGGAAGATCTCAGCCACACCGGCGCCCACAAGATCAACAACACGCTCGGCCAGGGGCTGCTGGCGATGCGGATGGGGAAGCGGCGAATCATCGCCGAGACCGGCGCCGGCCAGCATGGCGTGGCGACGGCCACCGCCTGTGCCCGGTTCGGCCTGGATTGCGTCGTCTACATGGGATCCGAAGACGTCCGCCGGCAGGCGCCCAACGTCCGCAACATGCGTTTCATGGGGGCCGAGGTCCGCCCGGTGGAGACTGGCTCACGAACCCTCCGCGACGCGATCAACGAGGCGATGCGCGACTGGATGGGCTCGGTCGAAACCACCCACTACATCATCGGCTCGGTCGTGGGGCCACATCCCTTCCCTCGGATCGTCCGCGACTTCCAATCCGTGATCGGCCGCGAGACGATCGAGATGTCGCGGAAGCAGTTCGGCCGTCTGCCCGACGCCGTCGTGGCCTGCGTCGGCGGCGGCAGCAACGCGGCGGGGATGTTCTATCCCTTCGTCGACCACCCCGAGGTCCGGCTCGTGGGCGTCGAGGCCGGTGGCCGATCGGGCCAACCCGGCGACCACGCCGCGAGCCTCTCCTACGGCAGCCCAGGCATCCTGCACGGGAGCCTGAGCTACGTCCTCCAGGATCAGGACGGCCAGACCGCCGACGTGCATTCCGTGTCGGCCGGCCTCGACTATCCGGGCGTGGGCCCCGAGCACAGTTACTGGCACGACATGGGCCGCGTGGAATACACGAGCGTGACCGACCTCGAGGCGCTCGACGCCTTCGACACCGTGGCCCGCAACGAGGGCATCCTGCCGGCACTCGAAACCGCGCACGCGCTGGCGTGGACGGCCCGCGAGGCGGCGAAGCGGTCGCCCGACGAGATCATCGTCGTCTGCCTCTCCGGCCGGGGCGATAAGGACGCCGCCGAGATCGCCCGGCTCCGTGGGCTCACGGCCGACGGGGCCAAGGCCTGAACCACTCACGAGCAGGATGAGCATGAGCACCACCACGCCCGCGCGGCCGATCGACGCACTCGAGGCGATCTTCGCCGCCAACCGGGCCGCCGGTACGAAGGCGCTGGCGCCGTTCGTGACGGCGGGCGATCCCGACGTCGAGACGAGCGTTGCGGTGCTGGAGGCGATCGCCAAGGCGGGCGCGTCGTTCTGCGAACTCGGCGTGCCCTACAGCGACCCAATCGCCGACGGCCCCGTGATCCAGGCCTCCTACACTCGGGCGCTCGGCAAGGGGATCTCGCTCGAAGGCATGTTCGGGATCGCCCGCGAAGCCTCGGCCCGCGTGAAGATGCCGATCCTCGCCATGGCGAGCTACTCGCTCATCTTCCGCAGAGGGATCGACCGCTTCGTGGCCGACGCGGTGGCCGCGGGCCTGGCCGGCTTCGTGGTGCCCGATCTGCCACTCGAGGAGAGCGATGATCTCGACGCGGCGTGTCGCACAGCAGGCCTCGCGCTCGTGCGGCTTGTTACGCCGACCACGCCGCCAGACCGCGCCGAGGCGATTGCGAAAAAGTCGACCGGCTTTCTCTACTGCGTGTCGGTCGCGGGTGTGACCGGCGCCCGGATCGAACTACCTGCCGGACTCATCGACCGCGTGAAGTGGCTCCGCACGAAGACCGACGTGCCGATCGTGGTGGGATTCGGCATCTCCGACCCCGACCAGGTCAGGGCGGTGGCCGCGGTGGCCGATGGCGTGATCGTGGGCTCGGCGCTCGTCCGCCGGATCGCGGAGGCCACCGGCCAGCCCCGCGAGGCGATGCTCGCCGATGTCAGCCGCTACGTGGCCGACCTCGCTGCGGCGTGCCGCTGACTCAAAAAAAGTCAAGCGTTTGGCACGCGGATCGCGTTGCTTTCCAGGCACGAGCCATTTGTCGAACGACAGGAAACTTGCTTTTTCGCAAGATATCTCGCGACACCAGATGAGTTTCTGCGCTGACGGACTGGAGCGAACCGCTCCACTTGGTGGAGCGATTCGCCCCAGTCGCGTGCCCGCCGCAGTTTCGATGGCTGTGGTGGGATTACGTCGCCGGCGGCGTGCCTGATCTCTCGCAGGACACCTCACCCGGCTTCGGGGTGAGGTTCTCGTTCGAGCGATCTAAGGCGAACTTCACTCTCAGCACACAGGAAAGCGGCTCGTCCGCGCCTTCACCGGCGGCCTGTGGCACGATACGATATCGTTGGCGTGGGCAGGTTTCGATGGTCGCAGGTCGAGGTGGAAGCGTGGCGGTCGAACTTCGCGATTTCTCATGGCAGAGGATGATCGAAGCCGTGCAAGCAGTCCGTGAACGTGCCCTGCGAGCCACAGCCGCTCTCGAGCGGGCAGGCATTCCGTACGCCGTTGCCGGCGGCAACGCCGTGGCGGCCTGGGTGTCGCGGGTGGACCGCGCCGCCGTGCGCAACACGCAGGATGTCGACATCCTCGTCCGCCGTGCGGATTTTGACGCCATCAAGGCGGCCCTCGAAGCAGTGGGCTTCGTGCATGCGACCGTGATGGACGTGACTTGCTTCATCGACGGCCCCGGCGGCAGCCCGCGGGACGCCGTGCATCTTCTGTTTGCCGGTGAGAAGGTCCGCGAATCCTATCCGCTGCCGACAGCCGACGTCACCGAGCGGGAGCAGGCCGACGACTACCACATCGTGTCGCTCGAGCCCCTCGTGAGGATGAAGCTCAACGCGTTTCGTGACAAGGATCGCACGCATCTTCGCGACCTCATATCGCTCGGGCTCATCGACGCCTCATGGCTGCCGAGGTGCATCCCCGAACACGCGGCCCGCCTCCAGCAACTGCTCGACGACCCGGACGGCTGAGCCGGTCAGCCCCGGAGAAACCCGCGGGTGATCAGCGTCGGCTCGTACTGACTACCCCGCAGCATCCACGCGGCCAGCGGCGTGGCCATCAGCGTCGTGCCGATCGCCATCAGCACGAGCATGCAGGAGACCGCCGGTGGGATGACGCCGAGATCGATGCCGACGTTGATCACGATCAGTTCCATGAGTGCCCGGGTGTTCATGAACACACCCACGCACGACGCCTCGCCGGCCGGCATCCCGCCGAGCCGGGCCGCCAAGCCGCAGCCGCCCCACTTGCCAAGCACGGCCACCGCCATCACGGCAGCGCACCAGCCCCAGGCCTCCGGCGTGCCGAGCGAGCCGATGTTGGTGCGCAGACCCGTGAAGGTGAAGAAGATCGGCAGGAAGAAAACGGCCACGAAGTCGGTGAGATGAGCCGCCATCGCCTCGCGGACCTTGGGCACGCCCGAGAGCGAAGCGCCCAGCAGAAACGCCCCGAAGATCGCGAAGATACCGATCCAACTCGTGATCCACGCGGCCATGAGCAGCAGGGCCAGCACCAGCGAGAGCATCCCGAGTGAGAGCCGCGGGTGACCGGTTTCACCTTCGTCACGGACAGCCCGCTGCAGCAGCGGCAGGAGGAGCGGCCGCACGACGAAGAGGCAGACCATGGCGAATGCAAGCGTGGCTCCCGCCATCACTGCGATCCGTTCGGCCTCAAAGTTGCCGCTCGCCAGCGCTGACACCGCGGCGAGAAGCGTCCAGCCGACCGCGTCGTCGCAGGCGGCGGCGGCAATCACGGTCGCCCCCAGGGGCGTGTGCTGCATGCCAATCTCGATGAGAATCCGTCCGAGGATCGGGATCGCCGTGATCGACATCGCCGTGCCCATGAAGAGTGCGAACGATCGCGTGTCGATTGGACCAGTCGCCCCGAGCGCCTCAAGCCGCGGCATCATCAACCAGGCGAGGCCGATGCCCATCCCGAACGGCGCCACGACGCCCGCCAGGGAAATCGACGCTGCGCGGCGGCCATGCCGGCGGACGTGCGAGAAGTCAAACTCGATCCCGATCAGAAAAAGCAGCAGCACGAGTCCCACCTGGCTAAAACTCGTCAGCGACGCCTCCATCGCACCGCCACCCGACCCCCCTGCCCCGCTGTGAAAGATCATCGCGAACAGGTCTGGGAACCAGGCGCCGAACGCCGATGGTCCGAGGAGCAGGCCGGCCACGATCTCCCCCACCACGCTCGGCTGCCGGCACCAGCGGGCGACTACCGCCCCGGCGCGGGCTGCGAGGATGATCACGACGAGCTGCACCAGCAGCGGCCGGAGGGCCTCCTCGCGGCCGGCGGCGAGCAGGATCGGCGCGAAGGGGTGCGGCTCGATGAGCATGGGGGTTCGTTCGGTCTGGGTTCGTCTGGCCTAAGGTTCGTCTGGTCGAGACGGAGAACAGAAGCCTATAACAGATCGTAGCAACAGTAGTTGTCCTGCCAGGTGCGTGCGAGCGTGCCATGTTTTCAGCCCACGACCCGTCCGACATCGACCGGTTCTTCCGGGGCCTCACGGAATACGCGTTTCACGCGCGGCTGGGCGTGGTTGACCCGCCGCTCGTGGACTATGTCTCGGTGCTGCTCGTGAGGTTTCTGCGGAATGAGGCGGCCCTGCCGTCGGCTGTGGCATCCGAAGCAGCAGACGTCGCAAGGCTGCTCGTCGAGGCCGCCAGTCACACTGGGCCGGACGACGCCCGGGAGAAATACCGCCGTATCGGCGACGTCACGCTCTTCTGGAGCGGCCTCTACCCGGAGTCGCTAAGGCGGTTTGAGCAGCGGGAACTTCGCGACCCGCTGGAAGCCTACCGCGAGACGGGCAAGCGGGCCTATTGGTTGGCAAGCACCCTGGAGCCGGCGAACGCAGCCGATGAGCGACGGCTCCTCGAACGGCTGTCGAGCGACTACGACCTCTGCGTGGAGGGGTTGGCGGAAGTCCGTCGCATCTGGGGCGAGCGTTGACCCGCGACGGGCACCGCCCGCCACGTCTCCCGCATCCCGTCAGGAAGCCCCAAGCGCGAGCGCGGGGAATACGCCCACCACCCCAACCCGCTCCACACCACGCTCACGGTCGCCACCCGCTTTCCCATCGCTCGCGCTCCGGGCTTCTTGAGGGCATCCCGCGGCACCGCATCCCGTCAGGAAGCCCCAAGCGCAAGTGCGGGGAATACGCCCACCACTTCACCGCAGCAGCTGCGCCGGCCACGGCGGATCGAAGCCGGCATGCTCCACTGCGATGCCGGCCCGTACGACCGCGGCAATCGCATCGGCAAGCGTGCCCCGCGTGGGATCGAGCGTGACCGCGACCGTGTCGCCGTCCGATGCCCGCGCATCGGCCACGATCGTCGCGAGCACCCGCACCGCCGCCTCGGCCGCGCCGCGACAGCGAATCATGCACGCCCACGTCCGCCCTGCCGCGAACCACGCCGGCTCCGCCGGACCACTCACCATCATCCGCCCTTCGTCGAGGACCGCGAGATGCGTGAAACACGGCGGCACGTCCGCATCGTCGATCGCGGCGAGCACCGTTCGCCCCATCAGGTGGGTGTCGCCCACGAGCCGCTCCATCTCATGGCGTTCGATGGGATCGAGCCCGCCAAAGGGATCATCGAGGAGCAGCACCTGCGGATCGTGCAGGAGGGCACGGGCCACGAGCAGCCGCTTCGCGTGCCCCGAGGAAAGCGTGTCGACGGGTGCATGTCTTTGGCCGTCGAGGCCTGCCATGCCCAGCGTCTTCGAGACCGCCGTCGCGAGCGGCTTCCCACGCAGTCCAGCCGCCACGGCGAACAGCTCCACGAACTCGTCGACTCGGACACCGGGCCAGCCGGGCAGCCGGTCCGGCACGTAGCCGATCAGCCAGCGAACAGTCTCCGCCTCGCGACGCACCGAATGGCCGTCGATGAGGATGTCGCCCGCATGCAGCGGTAAGGCCGTCGCGGCGGCGGCGAGCAGTGAACTTTTTCCCGCACCACTGCGGCCGACGAGCGCCGTGGCCTGCCCCGGGCTGACCACGAACGTGACCGCTTCGACGGTCACGCGGCCGGACCGTTCCACGGTGGCGCGCTCGCAGCGGATCATCGTCGTCCTCCGGCTCAGACGGGTGGCAGAGATCCCGCCAGCCGATCGGTCGTCATCTCGATTGCGACGAGCATGCCCTTAGCCTTGTTGAGCGTTTCCTCGAACTCCTGCTCGGGAACACTGTCGGCCACAATGCCCGCGCCCGATTGCACGTAGGCCCGGCCTTCCGTCACCACGACCGTTCGCAGCGCGATGCAGGTGTCCATCGAGCCATTGAAGTCGACATACCCCACCGCGCCCGCGTAGGGACCGCGGCGGACCGGCTCCAACTCGTCGATGATCTGCATCGCCCGAATCTTGGGCGCTCCCGAAACCGTACCCGCAGGCAGACACGCCCGCAGGGCGTCGAAGGCGGAGAGCCCCTCGGCAAGCCGTCCCGTAACGTTGCTCGTGATGTGCATGACGTGGCTGTACCGCTCGATCACCATCACGTCGGAGAGTTCGACCGAGCCGATCGCGGCCACTCGGCCGACGTCGTTTCGCCCCAAGTCGATCAGCATCACGTGCTCGGCCCGCTCCTTCGGGTCGGCGAGCAGCTCGTCAGCAAGAGCCTTGTCTTCCTCGGGCGTGGCCCCGCGGCGGCGGGTGCCCGCGAGCGGACGCACCGTGACGGTGTCGTCGATGCACCGCACCATAATCTCCGGCGAACTGCCGACGAGCGTGCAGGAGGGTGTCCGCAGGTAGAACATGAACGGGCTGGGATTGACCACGCGGAGGGTGCGGTAGAGCTCGAGCGGCGGCGCCGTGAACGGAATCTCGAGCCGGCGGCTGAGCACCACCTGAAAGACGTCGCCGGCGCGGATGTACTCGATCGACCGATCGACGGCCGCCAGAAAAGCCTCGCGTCCAAAGGCCGAGCGAGCCGCGCCATCAGCGAGGCAGGCCGGTTCCCGCCGCGGGCCGATGTCCGCCGGCGGCGGCCAGTCGTGCGGCGCCGAAAGCCGGTCGATCGTGGCGTCGATCCGGTGGCAGGCGGCGGCGTAGGCCCGATCGACTCCCTCGGCCGAGTCGTCGTCGATCCGCGCGAGCACCACGACGTCGATCGCCTTGGTCACGTTGTCGAAGACCACCATCCGGTCGTAGAAACCAAACGACAGATCGGGTAGGCCCAGATCGTCGCGGGGCGGGTTCGGCAGACGCTCCGTGTAGCGGACGGAGTCGTAGGCCGCGTAGCCCACCACGCCGCTGGTGAACGGCGGCAGTTCCGGCAGGTGGGCCGGACGGTAGGCGGCCATCCGCCGCTCGAGCTCGGCGAGCGGATCGGCGCATGACAGTGTCTCTTCCCCGCCGGCCCCGATGATCCGCACCTCCGTCCCACGGGCCTCGAGTCGCAGGAAGGGGTCGGCGGCGAGAAAACTGTAGCGGCCCACCCGCTCGCCCCCGACCACGCTCTCAAACAGGCAGGCCGAGTCGCCCGCGTCGATCTTCGCGAAGGCGGACAGCGGGGTGAGGCTGTCGGCAAAGAGCCGGCGGTAAACGGGCACGAGCCGCCCTCCGCCCGGGAGCGGCGGCGCGATGGTGCGGACGAGTTCGCCAAAACGGTACCTGTCCGGGAGATGGGGCATGGAGGGGGCGTGCGACGGGAAGACGCGGTGGCGACCGGATCCGACAGAGACTACCCCCGAGGCCGAAGGCCAACAACACGCTGCCGTGTGCACCGAGGGCGACCACCGTGGCCCGACCCGCTATGATTCAACCGGTCCGTCAGGAGAGAGCCATGAAGTGTCAACAGTGCGACAAGCAGGCGGTGTTTCACATCACCGAACTAGAGACGGGGGAAGTCCGCGAACTGCACCTCTGCGAGGACCATGCCCGCACCTACCTCAACCAGTCGGAGGCCGCGGAGGGGGATGACGAGGACAAGCCCTCGGCCGGCGGCCTGACGGGACCGCTCACCGTCGGCCAGACGGCCGACGAACTCGCCCTCCTCGACAAGAAGGCCTGCCCGATGTGCGGCATCACCTTCTTCGAGTTCCGCAATCAGGGCCGGCTGGGCTGCCCGCACGACTACGTCCATTTCGAGAAGGAACTCGAGCCGTTGATCGCCAACATCCACGGCGCAACCCAGCACACCGGCCGGAAGCCCGAGCGGGCCGCGGCCGAGGCCGCGACGCTGCCGGAAGGCACCGAGGAACTTACCGGCGTGATCGGTCTGCGGCGCAGCATGCAAGAGGCGATCACGTGCGAAGACTACGAGAAGGCCCGCGAAAGCCGCGATGCCATTCGCCGCATCGAGGACCGCTGGCTCGGCGGCACCGGACGCGACGCAGCCACCCCCAAGGCGGACACTCCAACCAATGAAACTTGATTCACTCACCGACGCCGTTGGCGAATGGCTCCGCGGCACCGGCCCGGAGTCGGACATCGTGATGAGCAGTCGCGTCCGCCTCGCCCGCAACGTGGCGCAGCATCCGTTCGTCAGCCGGATGTCGGAGCAGGACCGCGCCGAAGCGGAGCGATTTCTCCGTGAGCGGATCGCGGCAGCGCCCGTCGGCAGTCAGCTCGAATACATCGACGTCGGACGACTGGAGGAGATCGATCGGCAGCTCCTCGTCGAAAGGCAGTTGATCAGCCGCGAGCACGCCGATGCGCAGGGCGCGCGGGGCGTCGCGATCGACGGGCTTGAGCAAGTCAGCCTGATGATCAACGAGGAGGATCATCTCCGCATCCAGTGCATGCACAGCGGCCTCGACCTCCGCGGGGCGTGGGAGCAGATCAAGGTGGTCGACGACCAGATCGGCCGCGTGGTGCCCTACGCATTCCATCCGCGGTGGGGCTATCTCACTGCCTGCCCCACCAACGTCGGCACCGGTATCCGCGTCAGCGTCATGCTCCACCTGCCGGCGCTGGTGATCACGCGGCAGATCGACAAGGTGTTTCGCAGCCTGCACAAGATCTCGCTGGCCGTCCGCGGTCTGTATGGCGAGGGCTCGCAGGCGATGGGCGACTTCTACCAGATCTCCAACCAGACCACGCTCGGCAAGACCGAGGAGGAACTCGTGGAGCAGGTGGGAGACGTGGTGCCCGTGCTCATCGACTACGAGCGGCGGGCCCGGGAGTTCCTCGTACGCGAGACGCAGCAAAACGTCCACGACCAGGTGAGCCGCGCCTACGGCATCCTCCGGACAGCGCAGACGATCACGGCCGAGGAAACGATGCAGCTTCTCTCGCGGGTCCGCATGGGAGTGCTCTTGGGGCTGATCGGCGACGTCAAGATCGCCGACATCAACTCGCTCCTTATCCGCACCCAGCCGGCCCACCTCCAGAAACTCCGGGGCGTGGAACTCGACACCAAGGACCGCAACATCGAACGGGCCCGTTACCTCCGCCGCCACTTCGAGGGCGGCACAAGCCCTGCCAGCCCCAACTAAACGCACCCTCTTTTGTGAGAGCGGCAAGACGGCACCTTGGGGAGGGAGGCAAGGGGGTCGGCGAACGGCCGAGGAGCCTCGGGCGTATCCTCGCCCCGGCGACAATCCGCAGGACCGCGCAGCGGCGACTTTGGCCGCCCGCGAGCCGGCGAGACACGTCAGTTGGATGCGCTCTCAACGCATCCGCCGGGTCCGCCTCCAATCGGCGGGTGAGTCGACGCGTCACCCGCAGTCGGTGAGCTTCGCCCGCAGGGCCGCGACAACAATCGGCGGCACGAATCGCAGCAGCGCGTCGTCGTCGGCCAGCGGAGTGATCTGCTTGAGCAGCGACGACGAGATGTGCGAGAAGGCGGAGTCGGCCATCAGGAAGATCGTCTCCACCGACGGGTCGAGCTTGCGGTTGGCAAGCGTCATCGTGAACTCGGCCTCGATGTCGGTGAGCGAACGCACTCCGCGGAGCAAGACATGGGCCCCCTGCGCCCGCACAAAGGCGACCGAAAGCCCGCTGAAGAGCTCCACCCTGACGTTGCCAAAACACTTCACCGCCGACTTCACGAGTTGTACCCGCTCCTCGAGCGAAAACAGCGGCTGCTTGTCAGGATTGATACCCACCCCGACGACGATTGTCTCGAAGACCTGGCTGGCCCGCCCGATCACGTCGAGGTGGCCCAGCGTGATCGGATCGAACGATCCGATGTAGACGGCGATACTCGGGCGTGACGGGTTCACGGGGAATGGCTGGGGAGGAACGGGGGGAAACTCACGGGCATGGAGCCGACGCCGCAGCGGCACTCTGAGGCCCCTGCCTCCCCGTGCGGCAGCGGGTATGGTATGGAATTGTCTTCTCGAAAGAAACCTTGGCGAATCCGGAAGTCTACCCGCGTGTCGAACGTGCTCTCCCTCGCCGGCCTGATCATCTCGGGCGTGGTCGTCATCCTGTTTGTGGCTGATCTCGCGGTCGCGTTCCCGTTCCAGCGAACGAGCGTGGCCGCCGACATCGGCTTCATCCTGGCAGGTCTGCTGGTCGCCTACCTGAGTTGGTCGATCAACCCGCGGGCCAGGGCCTGACCCACGCCGGGCCTCACGCCGCGCGGAGTACCGACCCCGGCAGCGGCTGCCGGCCTGTGCCAGCGATCGCGGCTGGCAGATCGGAAAGGCCCGTGACGACAACGGTGCCCGCCGACACGCGGTGTGCGGCCCAGGCCATCCAGCGGTCGAGGCGGGGCGTCATGAAGGCTTCGTGTCTGCTGCCGGCCGTCACTCCTTCGGTCCGCAGCACGTGCATGCCACCGGCCTTCGGCGTCGGCATCCCGCCGAGACCAAGCCAGCCGGTGATGCCCCGTGGGCGGTGCGGTCGAACGAGCACTTCCCAGAGTCCCCAGACGGTGTTGCGGCAGGGCCAATCACGGGGCGCGGGGCGGCGGCTCCCGCGGCTGTCGTCCTCGAACGAGTTGACGAGTGCCACGGAGACCCCCAACTCCACCAGCAGGGTGCGGTTGGCCAAGGGTGTCGGCCCACGGAGCACGACCGCCGACACGCCCGGTGCCTCGTTGCGGGCACGAACCAGTAGATCACGAAGCTTTGCGCGTGAACCGCATGCCGCCGGGGGAATGTCGAGGGCGATATCGTTGCCGCCACCGTGACGACCGATGGCCGCCGCGACGTCACCCAAAACCCCGATCCCCACGAGCCACGTCACAGGGAGCGACCGCGTGGCCTGAAGCCAGGTTGCCCCGCCCGCGGTGGCCGACTGCCGCGGTGTCGTGCCACAGATCACCAGCGTCGCGGGCACCTTCGACCGGATCATGCGACATCCCCTCGGTTTGGCGGCGATGTTCCTTCCGAGGACATCACCAACCCTCGTCGTCGGGTCTATCGACCCGCGGCCGCCGAGCTCTGCACCAACGCTGCCGGAATCAGTCGCGGCGCGACGGGGGAAGATTCGCCGTCTCGGGCGACTCTGCGGGCGGGCGAACCCCTGCCGTGGCGGCCTCCCAGCCGCGGATCGCCTCCACGACGCCGCCGACGGTCGCCTCGGCCGCCTCCACCGTCGGCTGCCACCCTGCCCGGGTGAGCGTGGCCGAGGTGACCGGACTGATGCTCGCAATCTTCCAGTGCCGCATCCGGTCGCCAAACAGCCGAATGGCGGCCTCGGCGATCGACGAACTCGTGAGCGTGATCCAGTCGATGTGGAGGCGGTCGATCGTGCCGACTATGTCCGCGGTGAGCGCCTCGACCGGCTGGCTCTCGTACGCTACGACCTCGTCGACGTGGTGCCCCAGCGACTCAAGTTCACACCGCAGCACGTCGCGGCCTTTGTCAGCGCGGACCAGCAGGAAGCGGCCGCGTCGTGCGGTGCCAGCCAGTGCGGCCGCCAGCCCTTCGGAGCGGAAGGTCTGGGGGGTGAGATCGCAGTGGAATCCAGCCTCCTCAAGCTGCCGCCGCGTGGCCGGGCCGATGGCGGCAAGCCGCGCGGTACCCAGCGCCCGGCCGTCGAGGCCGGCGGCCCGCAGCCGGCGGAGGAACCCGCGGACACCATTGCCGCTCGCGAACACGATCCAGTCGTAGGTGTCGGCGCGGGCGATCGCGTCGTCGACCGGCTGCCATGTGGGTGGATCAGCGATGCGGATCACCGGCACATGGATGCATTCGCCACCGGCGGCGCGGACGGCGGCGGCGAGTTCTGTCTCCTGCCCGACGGGCCTGGTCACGAGCACGAGCCGTTCGCTCAGCGGACCTGTGGCGGCCACGGCGGCGGATGCCGCCTGGCCGATCACCGCGACCGCCGGCGACTGCCAGCTCTGCCGCGTGCAATCGGCGACACACGACGCCAGCGTGGTCGTCATGATCCGTTGATCGGGCCAGGAACAGCGGCTCACGATCGTGACGGGCGTGTCGCCGGGCATGCCCGCGCGGAGGAGCTCCTGCGACCAGCGGGCCACCTGTTCGACACCCATGTAGACCGCCAGCGTGCCGGGCAGCGCGGCCAGTGCGCGAAAGTCGACTCCCTCAGCCTTGTCGTCAGCTTCCCGTCCCGTGACGATCGTCAGGCTCGACGCGGCATCCCGGGTCGTGAGGGGTATACCGGCGGCGGACGCCGCGGCGAGCGCCGCGGTCACGCCTGGAACGAACTCGATGCGGATGCCGGCCTGGCGAAGGGGCTCGAGCTCCTCAGTGAGCCGCGCAAAGACGGTGGGATCGCCCCCCTTGAGCCGCACCACAGTGCGGCCCTCCAGCGCGAGCCGTGCCAAGAGCCGTCCCGTCGCAACACCGGGGTTCGGCCGCGCCGCCTCCTCGCGCGCGACGGCGATGCGCTCCGCCGTCGGATTGATCTCGTCGAGCAGCCGCTGTGGCACCAGCGCGTCATGCACGATCACGTCGGCGGCCCGCAGCCGCTCGGCGGCCCGCAGCGTCAGCAGGTCTGGGGCGCCAGGACCGGCTCCCACGAAGGAAACAGGGCCGGGATTTCGCGTGGCATCGGGTTGCATGTGGAAAGTTAAGGATCCAGGGTCCGAAAGGGACCGGTGTTTGTCGGCCCTGCTGAGGGCACTACACTCCAAGCTTGCTCCTTACCATCGGCGGCCAGGCGGCCCCGGAGGCGGAGTACGCCGCGTCCCATCCCTCCAATTGTCCCCCACCATGGCGAATGAGTCCACTGCGGCAACCCCGGGCCCGGTCGATCCTTCATCGACCCCGTCTATGGTAGCGCTTTCGCCCGGCGAGCGGTCGAGGTTGATGCAGTGCTACCAGCGGGGAGCTCAAGCCCTGCAGACCAACGCCAACTACGCGGTCGACATGTTTTCGCTCTGCGCGGCCGGTGATCCGGGCAACGCCATCTTTCTGCAGTCGCTCCTGGCCGCACTCAAGCGGAAGTTCGGGGCGAAGAAAGCTGGCAGCCTGACGTCTTTTTTCTCCGCAGGTTCCCGGGCGATGCTTAAGAAACTCGCCGCATCGGCCCAATGGCGCGACGTCGTCAAGCAGGGCGTCGAGATCATCAAGGCAAATCCATCCGACCACGCCTGCTTCCTGGCGATGGCCGAGGCCTGCGGCAACCTGATGTTCTACGACGCCCAGTCTGTTCATCTGCGGGCTGCCCTCGACGCATCGCCCGCCGACCCTGAGGTAAACCGGCAATGCGCTCGGTTCGCCGCCAACCAGGGTCACTTCGACCAGGCGATCGAGTGCTGGCGGAGAATCTCGCGAACGAAGGGGCTAGCGGAGGAGTCGGAACGGGAGATCGCGCGGCTGTCGGTGGAGAAGACGATCGTTGCCGGGCATGGCATGGTGGGCCGCACGTCCGGCGGCGGCAAGCCCGGCGGCGCGGCCAAGCCCAACGATGCCGCCATGGCCGGCGGCCGGATCGCCGAACTCAAGCAGACCCTCGCGCAGAATCCGGCCGACATCGACTCCCACCTCGAACTCGCCGATCTTCTGGAACGCGACGGTTCGATCGGTGAGGCCGAGCGGGTGCTCGCCAACGCGCTCGCCGCCTCCGGTAACGAACTCAAGGTGCGAGAGCATGTCGAGGATCGCCACCTCCGCTGGGGCAAGCAGAAGGTGATGCTCGCCGAGAAACGGCTCGAGACCGACGACACCCCCGAGAACCGCGCGGCCGTCGAACGACTGCGGTCAACCCAGCTCAAGCAGGAGATCGAGGTCTACGCGTCGCGGTGCAGCCGCTATCCCGAGAACCTCACTTGGAGGTACGAACTGGCGACGCGTCTCAAGGCCGCCGGCAACTTCGCGGAGGCGATCCGTTGCTTCCAGGAATCGATGCAGGACACCCGGCGACGCGGGGCGGTGGCGCTGGAACTGGGTGAATGCTTCCAGAAAATCAAACAGTATCAGCTCGCCATGCAAAACTATCAGGCCGCCGTCGAGGCGCTGGGCGACCGCGAAATGGAACTCCGCAAGCGGGCCCTCTACCGGGCGGGCGTGCTCGCCTCGGGGCTCGACGACGTCGATGCAGCCCGGAAATACCTCTCCTTGCTGGCCGGACTCGACTTCGGATACCGGGATGTGGCCCAACGTCTGGACAAGTTGGGGTCGGCGAAGGATAAAGGTGTCGACGGCTGACCCGCCCCCGGGGCACGGGCCGTCCGCCGGTCGGGGCTGTTCCCGACCCCCACTTTATCCGGTCGGGTTCGTTCCCGACCCCCATTTTATCGAGCGCCCTTTTCGAGGATTTCGGAATGCCCCATTCGGCCAGTGCCAAGAAGCGTCATCGTCAGAATCTCCGCGATCGTGAGCAGAACCGCGTCGTCAAGTCGGAGATCAGGTCGAAGATCCGCAAGGTTCTCGAGGCGATCACCGGCGGCGACGTCGCTACGGCGAAGGAACAGTTCAAGGGCATGACGAAGTCCACCGACCGTGCCGCCTCATTGGGCACGATCCACCGCAACCGCGCGGCCCGCATCAAGTCGCGGATCTCGGCACGCATCAAAAACGCCGAGAAAGGCACTGTCGCCAGCAAGCCGGCGGTCAAGGGACGCAAGGCAGCGACGAAGGCCTGACTCGCCGTGCGCCGTGTCGCTCAAGCGCATCTGCTTTTGGTCGAGCGGCGAGCCGGCAGCTTGGAGGAGGGAGGCACAGGGGTCGGCGAACGCTCGAGGAGCCTTGGGCGTATCCTCGCCCCGGCGACGAGACTTTTGCCGCACCCGAGCCGGCGGTCCACAAAAGTCGAATGCGGTCGAGTGCCGCAGAGTTTCACCACTCGACGCATTCCGCGTCGAAGATCGGCCCTTCGACGCAGGTGCGGCGGTAGTCCCAGCCGCCATCGGCGTCGCGGATCCGGGCCACGCACGTGAAGCAGATGCCGATGCCGCACGCCATCGGCGTCTCGAGCGACACGGCGCATGGCACACCCCTGGCATGGGCCCACCGCGACACCGCGGCCATCATCGGCTCCGGGCCGCAGCAGGCAATGCGGGTGGTCGCTGCATCGATCCCGCCGGCGAACCGCGTGTCGAGCAGATCGACGACCGTGCCCTTCGTGCCTTTCGAGCCGTCGAGTGTCGCCAAGTGCACGTCGCATCCAGCGCCGCGAAAATCCTTCACGTCGGCGAACATGCCCGCATGTCGGGCTCCCCAGCAAAACGTCACCTGCCGGGCGGCCGGCGGGTCGCGGTGGGGCAGACCGTAGCGGGCCTTCCCAAGTCGCTCGCGTGCCAGAGCGAAGAGGGCCGTCTGACCAATGCCGCCGGCCACGAGCACCAGGTGCTCAGCGGGCGGCAGCCAAAAGCCGTTGCCGAGCGGCCCCCACGCTGTGAGTTCGTCTCCGGGACGGGCCGCCGACAGGGCCGTGGTGAACCGGCCGTGCACGAGGTAGATGAAGTCGGCATAGCGGATTCCGACGCCGTCGCTGAACGTGTCGTAGACCGCCAACGGACGGGCGAGCAGCGGATCAGTGCGGTCGGGAATCCGCAGCATCGCAAACTGGCCCGGCACCGCCTGGGCCGCGATCTCAGGGCAGTCGATCCGGATCCTCCACGTCGCTTCTGCGACCTGGTCATGAGACACGATCCGGGCCCGCACATGGTGGGCCGAGTCGGTATGACAGATCGTTTCGGAAGTGTCGCTGGCCATCCTCAGGCTTTCCCTCGCTCACCTGGCTTCGCTCGCCACGACGACGCCTTGCCGGCACGCTTACGTTTGAAGGGCATCGGACGTGCCGGCTTGCCGCCACGACCCGTGCCGCGGGGTTCATCACCCGTGGGACGACTGTAAGGGGGCTTCCCTCCCGGCCCGGCAGGCCGTCCTGCTCCAACGGGCCGTCCTGCTCCAACGGGCCGTCCTGCTCCAGTGGGCCGCCCTGCTCCAGTGGGCCGCCCTGCTCCAGTGGGCCGCCCTGCTCCAACAGGCCGCCCTGCTCCAACAGGCCGTCCTGCTCCAACAGGCCGCCCCGCTCCAGTGGGCCGCCCTGCTCCAGTGGGCCGCCCTGCTCCAACAGGCCGTCCTGGGCCTCCCGAACGTCGCGGCGGTGGGCCACCTGGCCGCCGCCCTCGCTCCGGTCCTCTCGGACGCACAGGCTCGCGCTCGGCGTCGGCACCAACTTCCGCGATTGCGTCACGCCGCAGCGACTCAATCTCGCTCCACGTGAGCTGCCGCCACTGCCCGGGCAGGATGTTTCCCAGCGAGAGCTTGCCGACGGCAACTCGTTTCAACTGGTGCACCTTGTGGCCGAGGCTGGCGAGCATCCGGCGGATCTCGCGGTTCTTGCCCTCGTCGAGCACCATCTCGAGTACGGCGCTCTGCTTGTGCTGCGAACGGATCGAAACCCGCTTCGCGTGCACCTCCCCCTCGGCCAGACGGATGCCGCGGCGAAGTCGGTCGATCAGCTCCTCGGTGGGCACACCGGCGACCTGCACGAGGTATTTTTTCTCCACGCCATACCGCGGATGCGCGAGGAGGTTGGCGAGGCCCCCGTCGTTGGTGAGCAGAATCAATCCCTCACTCATGCGGTCCAGCCGACCGATCGAGAAGAGCCGCAGGTCGCCCGGCACCAGATCAACGACGCGGGGCCGGCCCGCAGGGTCGACGTTGGTGGTGACGACCCCGACCGGTTTGTTGAGCATGAAAACGACCCGCTTCGGATTCGGCAGTCTCTCGCCGTCGACGCGGATCTCCTGGGTGAGCGGATCGACACGACTGCCGAGCGTGGTCACCACCTTCCGGTCAACCTCGACGCGTCCCGTCGTGATCAGTTCCTCGCAGGAACGCCGGCTGCCCAGGCCCGCCGCAGCCAGCACCTTCTGCAGCCGCTCCAGCCCGTCGTCGGCAGCGGCAATACGCGGCCGGTCTTCCCGGTCGTCGCGGCTCCGTGAAAACGG
Organism: Planctomicrobium piriforme; assembly: GCA_945869735.1. Lineage (GTDB taxonomy): Bacteria > Planctomycetota > Planctomycetia > Pirellulales > UBA1268 > QWPN01. The sequence goes on along the minus strand of CAMBPQ010000007.1, from coordinate 28,904 downwards.
CCGCCGACCGCCAGCGCTACGGGGTGGCGTTCGGCCCTGGTCCTGCGACGCGGGGCGGGAGGGACGGCCGCGAGGTGGCCTCGAATCGGGGGCGGGCATGGGGCGGGTTCCGGGGGTGTGCCGCGAAAAGCAACCATCCGCGGCAGGCACCGGGCCTCGGACGACCGGACCGATCATACACGCCGGCGAGAGCCGCGGCAGGTCACCGCGGGGGTTGCGACCACCAGCGGGACCGCTTCACTTCCGCGACGGGCTCGGCGTAATCGCGTGGCCGCGTGCCGTCGAGCGAGGAGTATTGCCGGAAGAGGGATGGACCGATGTCGTTTTCCATGTACGGGTCGAAGCGAACGGCCCGCCGCTGCTGGTTCCGAGCGGGGCCGGGATCGAGCCAGGCGGGCTTGCTGAGCGAGGCGCAGCCCGCCGCGATCGCGACCAGGACCGCGACCGGTCCAAACAAGAGAGAGCGATGAGCGCGCATGACGGCGAGTGGCCCGGGGCGGCACGAGGGGACGGGAGTGTAGGAGCCGGGAGACACGGCCCCAACCCCGGTTTCCACCGCGGTTTCGTGGTCGCGTCAGGGCAGCGCGACGTGGAGCAGTGTCGCGGGCCGGCCATCGACCGTCGACGCGGCGAGCGACTGCCGGCCGGCCGACGCGGGCAGGAGCAGGCATCCGCCGGCGTGGAGCGGCGGGAGTTCCCACCGCTCGTCCAGAGCGACGGCACCAGAAAGTACGGCGATGAAATGGCAGCCGTCGTCGCCACCGACTTCCCAGCGGCCCCGCGGACGCACCTCGTCGAACACGAAATACCCGCAGCCGACGAGCCTCCGCACGGCGGGATCATCGGTCGGCATGGGCCTGACCGGATCGACGGGCTCCACGCGTGTGGTCGCCTCGAGCCCGGCTTCGATGTGCAGCGGCCGCGGCTTCCCGTCGAGTCCGACGCGATTCCAATCGAAGAGCCGATAGGTGACGTCGCTCGACTGCTGGATCTCGGCGACTACGAGCCCGGCGCCGATAGCATGCACCGTGCCTGCCGGAATGAAGAAGCAGTCGCCCGGCGTGGCGGCGAACGAATGGAGCGCCTCGTCGCACCGACCCGCCCGCAGCGCCGCCGCGAAGTCGTCCCGCGAGACACCCGCCCGCAGGCCCGCGTAGATCCGGCTACCGGGCTCGGCGGCGATCACGTACCAGGCCTCGGTCTTTCCCAAGTCCGGCGTGCCGAGCTTCCCCGCCCGCAGGTCGTCCGGATGGACCTGCACAGAGAGATCGCGGCAGGCATCGAGAAACTTGAAGAGCAGCGGGAATGTCTTCTGCGGCGCGTGCCGACCGAGAAGTTCATCGCCACGGGAGGCGACGAGTTGGCCGAGGGTCGTGCCGGTGAGCGGACCCACCGCGACCACGCTCTGGTCGGCTCCCCGGTCAACGAGCTCCCACGATTCGGCGTAGTCGTCACCCGGGGGCAGGCAGCGGCCGAGGGCAGACTCGAAGCGACGACCGCCCCAGATGAAGCGGCGGTAGACGGGCGTGAAGATCAGTGGTGGCAGCACGGCGTCTCGGTCCGGAGTGTCCGGGACGGTGGCGGCCGGCGATCAGGAGCCGGCGTAGCCTTCGAGAATCCGCCCGATCCCGAAGCAGCATATCGAAAACACGAGCATGCCGAGCATCGGCCCAGAAGAGATCCGTCCGCTCAGTTCCAGCATCACCGCGACCGCAGGGACCGTGAGCCCGGCGAACTGACCAAACCTTCCAATCGTCCTCATCCGGGCTTCCTCATTCAACTGGTCTGCCGCGGCCGCCGACGGCCGCCAATCGTGAGTCAAAATGGGCCAGGCTACCGGCGTCAGAGGATGATCGCAGCTTCGACAGGTTCGGCTGCGAAAGCCCGCAGACGCGGATCAGACCGCCGTGGCCGCGAACTCTCGCGCCGACGTCCGCGATCATGCCGATCAAATCATCATCGATCACGTTCACGTGGTCCAACTCCAGCACGACGCGGTGCGCGTGGTTTTCCAATATCATAGCCACGATGCGATCGGCGAGCCGCTCGCAGCCCGCGTTGGCAGGCATCCCGGGCGGCGATTCAAGCCGGAGGAAGAGCCAGTCGGGCCCCCGCTCCACCGCGACGCCCCAGTCGCGCTGTTCCCGGCCAAGGCCGCTGGTGTCGCCTGCGGTGCGAATCTGGACAGTGGACGCGTGCATGAGATGATCCTCCCTCGTGTGCTGGCTTTCGTGACATCCGTGACAACGTGCCTGCCCGCGACGGACGACGATATCCGCCCCGGCCCCCGAACCACCACCATCGTAAGCGGGCTGGCAAGCGGCCTCCCTCAATCCGGTGCGACCCGGGGAAACAGGCCCCACAGCCCAGCAGGACACTTGGGACATCGCTCCCGCCCCGCTCTGGCGATTCGCCTTCCTCGTGCAGGGGGATTGGGGCCGGGGCTTGCCGCCAACGACATCACGGCAATACTGCCCCCATGCTTTCGCAACCCCCTCAAGGAGAGATGACCATGGGTCGACACGGCGCAGTGACGTTCAAGGGCAACCCGCTCACCCTCGTGGGCGACGAAGTGAAGGTTGGCTCGGCTGCTCCGGAATTCGACCTGACCTGCTACGGCGCCGGCGGCATGGAGCACATCAAGAAGGCCGACCTTCTCGGCAAGCCCGCGATCATCAGCGTCGTGCCGTCGCTCGACACGCCTGTCTGCCAGGTGCAGACCAAGACATTCAACAAGCGGCTCGCCGCCCTCGGCGACAAGGTGACCGCCCTGACCGTGAGCCTCGACCTGCCCTTCGCGATGAACCGCTTCTGCGGCGCCGAGGACATCAAGGGCATGAAGAACGGCAGCGACTACATGGACCGCGCGTTTGGCACGAACTGGGGCGTGCTCATCGACGAACTCAAGATCCTCGCCCGCGCCGTCTTCGTGCTCGATGCCAAGGGCGTCGTGCACTACGCCCAGGTCGTGAAGGAAGTGGCCGAGGAGCCGAACTACGACGCCGCCATCGCCGCGCTCGAGAAACTCGCCTGACACCGGCTTCACAGACGATGTGTGATTCTGACCAATCTCGGACACGCTTCGGCGTTTCACGCCGTGGCCTCGAAAGAATCTCCAACATGATCATTACACCTTCGCTTCCCGAGCAAGCCGGCCGTCGTTCCGACACTTCGCCATCGCGCGTGCAAACCGCGGCGCTTGGCAGTCTTTCCGCCGTAGCGGCCTGGTCCGCGGCGTCGAGGGCGTCGGCAACACCGGTGATCTCGTCTACCGTTGTGAACGTCCCCATCTCGAACGGTGGGACGATCGACATCGATGGCAGCGGCATCGCGGACTTCGCGTTCGCCTTCAACAACACGCAGGTTCTGCGGATTGTGGGGATCAATGGTGCCTCGAATGCCTCGACGGCATCGTCGACGCTCGATGGCTTCAATCAGTTTTACTACTCGGCCGTCCTCGCCAACGGATCCCAGGTCGATGGAAGCCTCACGTTCCTGACGTCCACGGCGCTGGCGGAGAACAGTTTCTCAACCTCCCCGGCGGCTCTCGGTTCGTTTTCCACAGGTGTCCGCTTCACCGGAACTGACTCGTTCATCCACTACGGCTGGGTGAACTTCAGTTTCCCGAACAACACGACACCATGGGCCGGCTCGCTGGCCGTGACTGCCGGCTGGGAGACCACGCCAAACACCCCCATCACGGTTGTCCCGGAGCCGGCAGTGGCCCTCCTGGGCGGACTCGGCGTCATCGCGTGCCTGGGCGGCCGACTGCTGCGGAATTGCCTCCGTCGGCGGCGGTAGACCATCGCACGTGCCGCCTCGGCGCGACCACCTGGCGCGTTCGTCTTGGACAAACGGGATGACGCCCCTGAACCAGCTTGTCGATCTGGCCATGTCGCAGGACATGGCCTGGCACGCCGGCCAGGAGTCCCTGACGACGTCGCTCCTGCGGCCCATCCTCCCCGAAATCGTCGACACGCTGGGCCGGCTGCGTTTACGGACGGATGCCTGGATCGCCCAATCCGCCGCGCCGCCCTCGTATCCCATCGGCTTCTGCGCCGTGATCCGGGACCGCGTCTTCGATGGCCTCCTTGGCGATCCCCGCGTGCAAAGCCTGATAGCCGCTGGCCTCGTCCTGAAGAAAGTCTTCGTGATCCTCAAGGATCGCTACTTCCAAAACGCGATGCAGTTCGGGAATCTCTACATCGATGTCGCCAACGACACGGTCGACCCGGCGAAGCCGTGGCTGGAGTGGATGGACGTCCGAGAAGTGCCGTACGAGAACGTCGGTGAACTCCCCACCCTGATCCGCGTCGCCGAGTCGTACCACCGCTGCCACGCGTTCCCAAACGTCTTCTTTCCGCTACTCGCCCCGGTGGTGCCGCTGCTCTTGATCGCCGAGGATGGTCGGCTCGGGCTCCTGCACTTTCAGGACGGCGGATTTCTCAAAGATCTCGCCCACGGATTGCCGCATCTCCGCAGCTGGCTCGCCGGCCCCGCACGCCTCCTGCCTCCGCTCCCAGAGCCGTACACCGCTCAACTGCAGCGAGCCTGCGGCGGCAACGACTTCGCCGTGTTTCCGTTCGAGTATCGGCCGTGTTCGTTCGGCGAGATCGCCGCGCAGGCCGACGACTATGCGGCCGCCTTCGCCGATTCAGATCGGCACGACGCCATTCTCGGCGTCCTCAACCTCGTGCCAGTGGCCATCCGCTCGCTCCACACGATGGACCTGCGCTGAGGGCGGTCCTCAACCGCCGAGCAGCCGTTCGATCGACTGGCGGGCCGCGGCGAGCGCGGCCGGCAGTTGGTCGACGAGTTTTCCGCCGGCCTGGGCGAGGTCGGGCCTGCCGCCCCCCTTGCCGCCGACGACTGTCGCAGGGTCCTTGATCCAGTTGCCGGCCGAGAGGCCCTTCTCTTCGAGTTCGCGGGAGATGCCGGCGACGAGCGTCACCTTGTCGCCCTCCACGCTGCCGAGCAAAACGGCAATCGGGCTTCCCTTCCGTCGCAGGAGGTCGATGCACTGCCGCATGGCTCCCGCATCGCTCCCCTTGGCATCGGCGACCACGATCCGGGTGCCGGCCACCGACGAAGCGGCGGCGAGGAGGTCGTCAGCCGAGAGCCCTGCCGCGGCCACGGCAGGCTTGGCCTTCTTGAGATCGCGGAGTTCCTTGACGACGGTCGTGAGCCGATGAGTCAGTTCGCCCACCGGCACCTTGAGGACCGAAGCCGACTCGGCAAGCGTATGCTCGGCCTGGCGAAAGCGGTCAAGCGCCTTGGCGCCCGTGACGGCGGTGATGCGCCGGGTGCCGGCCGAGACGCTCTCCTCGCCGATGATCCGCACGAGGCCGATCTGACCGGTGCTCGAGACGTGGGTGCCGCCGCAGAGCTCGCGGCTCACGTCGTCCATCGTCACCATCCGCACAACGTCGGGATACTTTTCACCGAACAGCATCATCGCACCGGCGTGCCGGGCCTCGGCGAGCGGCAGGAGTCTGGAGGAAACTGGCACTGCGGCAAAGACGCCCGCGTTGACCATTGTCTCGATGGCCCGGAGCGTGTCGTGGTCGATTGAGCTGGCATGTGAGAAGTCAAACCGAAGCAGGTCGGCATCAACTTTCGAGCCCTGCTGGACGGCGTGCGAGCCGAGATGGTGCTGCAAGGCCGCATGCAGGAGGTGCGTGGCTGAGTGCGCCCGGCGGAGGGCCGCCCGCCGAGCCGGATCGACCTTCGCGATGACGCTGGCTCCCAGATCAAGCGTGCCCTTCCGCAGTTGGCCGAGGTGGAGCATGAAGCCCCCTTCCCGCAGCGTGTCGAGCACCTCAAACTCACCGCCGGGCCATGCAAGCCGGCCGGTGTCGCCGACCTGACCACCCGACTCGCCGTAGAAGGGAGTGCGGTCGAGCACCACGGTCACGCGCTGGTCATGCCCGACCTCAACGAGCCGATCGCAGAGCGAATCCTGCGCGATGATGCCGATCACCTTGCCCTCGGCCTCGGTGGCGTCGTAGCCCACAAACTCTGAGCCGTGCATCGTCTTCTTGAGCGCGTCGAGTGGCCCCGAGGTAAACACCTCCACGCGAGTGCCAGCCCCTGACTTGAGGCCGTGATCCTCCATCGCCGCGCGGAAGCCCTCCCAATCGAAGCCGCAGTTGCGTTCGGCAGCGAGCGTCTCGAGCAGCTCCGGCGGGAAGCCGTAGGTGGTGTAGAGTTCGGCCGCGTCGCCGCCCGGCACGACGGCCTTGCCGGACGAGCCGATCGCCCCGAAGAGCTTCTCGATTCTCGCCAAACCGCCGTCGATCGTGGCGAGGAACGACTCCTCCTCCCGCTTGATCACGCCGCCCACGCGGTCGGTCGTGTCGGCCAGTTCTGGATAGGGCTTCCGCATCATCTCGGCGACGATCGGCGGCAGCGAATGGAGAAACGGCTCACGCATTCCCATCTGTCGGCCGTCGAGCACCGCCCTGCGGAGCAACCGCTTGACGACATACTTCTCCTCGTTGTTGCCCGGCAGCACGTTTTCATGGATCGCGAACGTGCAGGCCCTGACATGGTCGGCGATCCGCCGCATCCGCCGGCCGTCGTCGGTCGCAGGCTCGTACTTCCGGCCGCAGACCTCGGCCACCGCCTCGACGATCGGCCGCAGAATGTCGATGTGGAAGTTGCTGTCGACTCCCTGCAGCATCGCACACGTCCGCTCCAGTCCCATGCCGGTGTCGATGTTGCGGCTCGGCAGCGGGTGGAGGTTGTTTGGCGGCGGTCCCACGCGATTGAACTGCGTGAACACGAGGTTCCAGATCTCCACATCGCTGCCGTCGGGCATGCGGTAGAAGATCTCGCTGCACGGGCCGCAGACGCCGTCGGGCCCCTGCGATGGTGAGCTCGCCGGCCAGAAGTTGTCGTCCTCGCCCATCCGGGTGATCCGCGCGGCCGGCACGCCGACCTCGTCGGCCCAGATCGCGAAGGCCTCGTTGTCGTCGTGATAGACGGTGATCGAGAGCTTCTCGGGGGCGATGCTCAGCCAGCTCTTCGCCGTGAGAAACTCCCAGGCCCAGTGGATCGCCTCCCGCTTGAAATAGTCGCCAAACGAGAAGTTGCCGAGCATCTCGAAAAACGTGTGGTGCCGCGGCGTCCGCCCCACGTTGTCGATGTCGCCCGTCCGCAGGCACTTTTGGCAGGTCGTGGCCCGGGTGAAGTCGAGCTTGCACTTACCGAGGAAGTGATCCTTGAACTGGTTCATGCCCGCGGGCGTGAACAGCACCGACGGATCCCACCGCGGCACGAGCACGTCGCTCGGCCTCCGCACACAGCCCTTGGACTCAAAGAATGCGAGATATGCCTCGCGAAGATCATCGGCCTTCATATCGCCATCGGCTCCCGGATCGTGAAGTCAGTCCCGTCGTGCGCGTCACTATACATTCCGCCCCGCACCGCCGTCGCCGCGGGCGGCCGAGCGGCCACCGTGAAGGCTCGGCTCCTCAGCCGCGACGAGGGAACCTCGCCCCACGCTTCATGGGGAGCGTCTCCGAGACAGCGCCATCGACCGCGAACAGGGCCCAAGCGGCGAACAGCGGCACGGTTCCTGTTGCCGGCGCTGGCGACGGCGAGACAACGTCCCCCGCGATCGACGCTGCCAGGGGCTGCGCCACGGTCTCCATCATGAGCTCCATGAGATGCATGGATGACGCCTCCCCGTCGCCCGCGGCGGCAGCCTCAGCGACACCGCCCGCGTCGACCGAGGAATCCCAGTCGCAGGCAAACTCGACGGCGTCCATGCCCTGCTCGATACCCGTGCCACTCGGTCCATCCGCGCAGTCAACGAACTCGGCCCACACAATCTCGTCGCCGGCGTTCGGCAGGGAGATCGACGAGAAATCTGGCTCCGCATCCAACGCCGCGCTCACCTCGACACTCATGACGAGGCCTGCATCGGCGGCCATCATCCCGCGGCGCTCGAGCGCCTCGACCGACATTTTTGATCGCCGTGCGGACGACGTTCTGTAACGGCGGGATTGACGCATGCTCGGTGTGCCTCCGGCGGGATCATGTGCAACGCGTGACTTCAGATGACGGATCATCGGGCCGAGGATTTGGCGGGCTTGAGCCGACTCTGCGGAATACGCCGACCGCCGTTGCCCATCTTCCGCAACTACTTCCCAGGATTGCCCGTCCTATGAAAGCACCCACAAACGAAACCGTCCACGAGCCGCCGCTTGGGTCGGTTACTCGTGGACGGTCGGAGGTGTGGTTGGCTGCTGCAGGCGCGGCGATCACTCGCTGGCAGCTTCATCACTGGCGGCTTCACCACCGGCAGCGTCGCTCGCCATGGCGATCACGGCATCCTTGCTGGCGATGATCTTTTCGCGAATCTCCAGCGCTACCGCCGGATGATCTTTGAGGAACTGACGGGCCTTCTCCCGGCCCTGGCCGAGGTGCGTCTCGCCATACCGCATCCATGTGCCCGTCTTGTCGATGAGCTTGGCAATCACGGCGAGGTCGAGAATGTCACCCTCCACGCTGATGCCGTCAGCGTGCATCATGTCGAACTCGGCAACCCGGAACGGCGGCGCGACCTTGTTTTTCACAATCTTTACCTTCACCCGCTGACCGACGACCTCCTCGCCGTCCTTGAGCGTGCCGATCCGGCGAACGTCGACTCGACACGATGAGTAGAACTTGAGTGCCCTCCCACCCGGCGTGGTCTCGGGGCTGCCGAACATCACGCCGATCTTCTCCCGGATCTGGTTGATGAAGATCACGGTCGTCTTGCTCTTGGCGATGGCGCCGGTGAGCTTCCGCATCGTCTGGCTCATGAGCCGCGCCTGTAGGCCGACAAACGAGTCGCCAATCTCACCGTCGAGTTCCTTCTGAGGCACGAGGGCCGCGACCGAATCGACGACGATGATGTCGACCGCATTGCTCTTGATGAGCATCTCTGCGATCTGCATCGCCTCCTCGCCGCTCGTGGGCTGGCTCACGAGCAGTCTCTCGAGCGAGATCCCCAGCTTCTTGGCCCAACTCGGGTCGAGCGCGTGCTCGGCATCGATGAAGGCCGCGATGCCACCGGCCCGTTGGGCCGCGGCGACGGCGTGCAGGGCGAGCGTCGTCTTGCCAGAAGACTCGGGGCCAAACACCTCGATGATCCGGCCACGAGGAAATCCCTTGCCGCCAAGCGCGAGATCAACCGACAGGCTTCCCGAGGAGATACCCTCAATCGGCGCCTGACGATCGGCGCCCAGCGGCATGATCGAGCCCTCACCAAACTCCTTCTCGATCTGGGCCAGCGTGTTTCTGAGAGTGACGTTGTCGTCGAGGAACGACGGCACGGCCTTGGCGGACTTCTTGCCGGCCTTCTCCTGCACCTTCGACTCGCGGCCTTCTTTTTCTTTGTCGTCTTTCTTGCCCATCCGACCATTCACTCCTGCAACTGCCGTTATCATGGCGACCATCTCCCACGTTTCCCGGCACGCCGTCGGGGTGGTTGCTTCGCCACCATGAATCGAGCGATTTGCCGCGGAACCGAACACTGAACGCGGGTATACTATCGGCTGCGGGCCAGCATGGCAAGCAGATTTTTTGAACAGCCGTACAGACTCTGCCCACGGCGATTCCGGCCCCTTCGGCCCCTGCTCGATGCCGCAACCGCCCCAAGGCCCACTGCCTTACGGGGGCCGCTGGGTCAGAAAGTGAGCATCTGGCGGTATTCCGCCACGCGGCGGTCGAGGTCGCCGCGATCGATTCCGGCCAGCCGGTCGAGGCTGAAGTCCTCCACGGTGAAGCTCGCCGTGACCACGCCGTAGGCGAGGGCTTCCTTGAGGGCCTGCGGGTCGAAGCGGTCGAGGGCCGCGAGATGACCCATCATCCCCCCCGCGAAGCTGTCGCCGGCACCGGTCGGGTCGACCACGCGCGGCGTCGGGTAGGCGGGCATGACATACATGTCGTGCTCACTGAAGAACATCGCCCCGTGCTCCCCCTTCTTGATGACCACGAACTTCGGCCCCATCGCCCGGACCTTGTGGCCGGCCCGCACGAGGTTCTCGTCTTCTGCGAGCAACTTGGCCTCCGCGTCGTTGAGCACCAGGCCGTCGATCCGCTTGAGGAGCGCTTCCAGTTCATCCCGCTGGATGTTGATCCAGAGATCCATCGTGTCGGCCACGGTGAGCTTGGCCTCGGGCACCTGATCAAGCACGGAGAGTTGCGTGACCGGCGACGAGTTGCCGAGAAACAGAAACTTGCTCTGGCTGTGGCTCTCGTGCAACTTCGGCTTGAACTCGCCAAACACGTTGAGATGCACCTCGAGCGTCTCACGGTCGTTCATGTTGGGTAGGTAGCGGCCCCGCCAGCGAAACGTCTTGCCTCCCTTGATCATCTCGATCCCTGACGTGTCGATCCCCCGCGTCTCAAGAAACCGCGTGTGCTCCTGCGGCCAGTCCTCGCCCACGGTGCCGATCATCTTGACGGGCGAGAAGAAGCTCGCGGCGTAGGAAAAGAACACGCACGACCCGCCGAGCACGTCCTCACGCTTGGCGGTGGGGGTCTCGACGCAATCGAGGGCGACGCTTCCGACGACGAGCAACGGCATGGCAGGCTTTCCAAGGGTGATGCATTCGAGGAGAGTATGACCGATCGACCTCGATTGAAAACCCCGCCTCACGGAGCCTCTCGCATGCACCGTTCCCGCACCGCTCTCGCGATCACGATCGCTTTCTTCGGCGCGTGGACGCGCGGCGATGACTGGCCGCAGTGGATGGGCCCCAAACGCGACAACGTCTGGCGGGAAGAGGGCATCGCCGCCGGGTTTCCCGCTGGCGGGCCGCGGGTGCTCTGGCGGACGCCGATCAAGGGTGGCTACGCCGGCCCGGCCGTCGCCGGCGGCCGGGTGTTCGTCACCGACTATGTCACCGACGCCGACGTGAAGGTGGCCAACTTCGAGCGGAAGCAATCGACTGGCACCGAGCGGGTGCTCTGCCTCGACGAGGCCACGGGCAAGGAGATCTGGAAGCACGAGTATCCGGTCACCTACACAATCGCTTATCCCGCCGGACCGCGATGCACGCCCACGGTCCATGGCGATCGTGTCTCCACGCTCGGAGCCGAGGGCGATCTGTATTGCTTCGAAGCGGCCACCGGCAAGGTCGTCTGGTCACGCGATCTGAAGAAAGACTACGCCACGAAGGCGGCGCTCTGGGGCTGGGCAAGCCATCCGCTCGTCGACGGCGACCGGCTCGTGTGCGTCGTGGGCACCGACGTGGCCCATGCCGCGGCCTTTGACCTGAAGACCGGCAAGGAAGTCTGGCGCACGGGATCAGCTCCCGAGCAGGGCTACGTGCCGCCGTCGATCATCGAGGCGGCGGGGGTGCGACAACTCGTGCTCGCGAAGCCCGACGCCGTCTATGCGGTCGAGCCCGAGACCGGGAAGCTCCTTTGGGAGACGCCCTACAACGCCGACAACGGCTCGATCATCATGACACCAGTCCGCGTCGGCGATCACCTCTACATCGGCGGCTATCAGGGGAAGAACCTGCTCCTGAAACTGAAAGCCGACGTGCCGGGCGTGGACGTCGTCTGGCGCAACAAGCCCAAGCAGGGCATCTCGGCGGTCAACGTGCAGCCGATCGCGGCCGACGGGCTCGTCTACGGCTTCCACGAGAGCGGTGAACTGCGGGCGATGCGGATCCCCGAGGGCGACTTCGCCTGGAAGGGCGGCGGGCCACTAGGCGAACGACCGCCGGGCTCCGGAACCGCCTTCATCACGAAGCAGGGCGACACCGAGAAGGGCGACCGTTATTTCCTGTTCACGGAGACCGGCGACCTCGTGATCGCGAGATTCACGCCCACCGGCTACGAGGAGCTCGCACGAGCCCACCTCCTCGAGCCGACAAACGTCGCCTTCGGCCGTGAGGTGGTGTGGTGCGCCCCGGCCTACGCCAACAAGTCGATCGTGGTCCGCAACGACACCGAAATCATCCGTGTGTCGCTGGCGGAGTGACGTGGTGCCGTCAGAGAGCGTAACGGCGCGAGCCGTACGGCCGCGGCACCCGCATCCGCGCCGCCTCCCGTCAGGAAGCCCCAAGCGCGAGCGCGGGGAAGACGTCCTCCACCCCAACCCGCTCCCCGCCACGCCCACAGTCGCCACCCGCTTTCCCATCGCTCGCGCTCCGGGCTTCTTGAGGCCGGCGCACGTCTCCCGGCTGTGAATGTCGATCGCCGGTAGTTCGATCCCAATTCGGTGTCAGGCACCGTTTTTGTCAAACGCGTCAGCCGCAGAGCGGCAGGGCGCGGGCGAGCCGGGCGAGCGCCTTCTCCCGGCCAAGAATCGCCAGGCAGTCATAGAGGCCGGGGCCTACAGTCTTCCCTGTCACCGCCACGCGAACCGCATGCACGAGGTCGCCCGTCTTCACGCCCGCCGCCTCGACCACACGCTTGAGCGACTCCTCAAGCGCCGCAGGCGTGAACGGCTCAACTGTCTTCGCGTCCGCGGCAAAGGCATCCAGCAGCGACCGCACGCCTGGCTTGGCGAGTCGCTGCTTCACTGCCGCCTCGTCCATCGGGAGCTCCTCAACCAGGAAAAAATCAGCGTAGCCGAGCACGTCTCCCGCGACCTTGAGCCGGTCGCCCGAGGCCTCGATCACCTGCCGCACCGTCTCCACGGCCGCTGCGGGCGGTGGATCCCCGACGAGCTTCGCCTTCACGAGGAAGGGGAGCATCATCGCGAGCTTCTCGTCAGTCGAGAGGCTGCCCATGTAGTGGTCCTGCACCGCCCAGAGCTTCTTGGGGTCGAAGCTCGCCGGTGACGAGTTGATCCGCTCCAGTGTGAAATTTCTCACAAGCTCATCGCGGGAGAAGAACTCCGTCTTGTCGTCGTACGACCAGCCGAGCAGCGCGAGATAGTTGTCGATCGCCCACGGCAGGTAGCCCACCTCGCGATAGAAGTCGACGATCACGGGATTGAACGTGTCGGCCTCGGGGGCCAGCCCGATCCGCTCGGCGATCTTCGTGCCGTGCTCAGAAATCTGCTTAAAGTCGGCGTTCTTCAGATACTGCGCGAGCTTCCGCTTGGAGAGTTTCGTGCGGCTGCCCGGCTCGGCGACGAGCGGCAGATGGGCGTAGGCCGGCAGATCGTAGCCGAGCGACAGTGCGATGAACGCCTGCCGCGGCGTGTTGGAGAGATGCTCCTCGGCCCGAATCACATGCGTGATCGCCAGGTCGTGGTCGTCGACCACGCTCGCGAGATGGTAGAGGCATGTGCCGTCGGCCCGCTGGATGACGTGATCCTGCTCACGCTCCCAGGCAAACTCGACCCGGCCGCGGACGGCGTCGTCGATCACGAGCACGCCCTCGCGGGGCATCTTGAGTCGCACGACGCTCTGCCTGCCCTCGGCGGCAAACCGTGCTGCCGCCGAGTCGTCGAAGGCCGCGAACCGCCGGCTATAGAGGAAGGGCTTCCCGGCCGCCTGCGCGGCCTTTCGTTCCTCGTCGAGTTCTGCCGGCTTTGCGAAATCGCGATAGGCATGGCCCGCGGCAAGCAGACGCTCGGCGGCGGCGCGGTGCCCCGCGGCCCGCTGCGACTGGAAGTACGGCGCATGGGGTCCACCCACGCCGGGGCCCTCGTCCCAGTCGATGCCTAGCCACGTGAGCCCCGAGAGGATCGGTTCGAGAGCCTCGTCGACGTTTCGTTCCGCGTCGGTGTCGTCAATCCGGAGGATGAACTGCCCGCCGTGCCGCCGTGCGAAGAGCCAGTTGAACAGCGCGGTGCGAACGCCACCGATGTGCAGGTATCCGGTCGGGCTGGGCGCGAATCGGGTGCGGACGGTCATGGTCGGGGCCTCTCGACGGCGGGAACTCGAGGCCCGTTGTCGCGCACGCCGACCGCCCCCGTCAATCGTGGAGCGATCAGGCGGCGACTCCATTCATACGGGCGAGCTTCCGGAGCCGCTTCCGCTCGGCCTTCGACAGGTGCCGCTGCTCGTGCTCCGTACCGTCGACGTAGACTGTCTCACTCTCATCCGCTGCTGCGTCGTCCGCGTCGAAGGTGGAGCCATCGGCATCCTCGTCGTTGTCGAGCCGCGACACAGCCGGTGCGTGCCGCGACTTCTCCTGATTGTCGGGTTTCCCCTTTGGATTCGACTTCGGCTTCGCCGTCCGGACGCACTGGCCACGAACCTCGCGGATCACCGATCGGGCCGCCGCGAGCATCGCGATCATGGCCAGCGCCCCGCCCAACGACCAGGCCGCGAGCCCCGCGACCACGACCCGCTCGCGGCCCGCAGCCAGCCACGTCGTCGCCGCCGCTCCGGCCCAGGCCACGAGCGCGGCCGAGAGCCACAGTGCGGTCGCCGTCCGCTCGTGGAGCGGCAGCACCGCCCAGAGACTGACGATGAAGAAGGCGCCCGTCGCGGCAGAAATCCACCAGCCGATGCCGTCGGGCCCGAGCGTCACTCCCGTCGCGTCCGACATCGCCATCCCGAACAGCCGTCCCACGGGGACCACCGACGAGCAGGCAGCGATCAAGAACAGCGCGGCCATCCACCCCCATGCGCGAAACCGGCCCTTATAGTCGTCGCGGCGGTGTCGCCGCATCAGCCGCACCACGACCGCCACGCCGGCAGCGGTTATGAGATACATGTGCGACAGCCAGCCTTGGAGCGACGACACGGTCCGCGGGTCGAAGACGGCGCTCGCCGCCATCAGCGTGCGGGCGAACCTACCGCCGCCGCTGAACAGCGACCTGCCAAACAAGTGCTCGCTCGCCCCAGCGGCGATCGCCGCCACGAGCGGGAGGCTGATCGCGAGGATCGCCAGCGACAGCCCGCCGATCCCGGTGGGCAGGAGCGTGGCCGGGCCCCGTTGTTTCTCGGGGTGGGCCTCGGGCTCGTAGGCCGCCATCACCCGCGGTGATTCGGAGGCGGCGGCCAGCGCCGTGCCGGCAGAACGCTTCCAGGAGACGACCAGGCGGCGACGCTGGTCGCGGCGCTGGTTCGTATTCAGGGACATGGGATGCTCGAATCCGTTCGATGACTGTGCCGCCCCGGCAATCCTTGCCAGAACGAGGGCATGACACCCCGACCAGGATCAACGAACCGACGGCCGCCCGCCGCCGATGTGTCGCTCCCCGCTCCTTCTCCTTCGACCATGCCGGTAGGGGGCATTCAGCGGGCGTGATCGTGGCATGAGAGAAAGAACGCCGTGCAGGTTCGGCATCGTCGGTGTCCGACGCACTGTCGCTGCAACCGCGCCTACCGGCACGGTCGCTGCGATGGCCGGCGATTTGCCGCCCCGAACCGGGTCGGCTACGATCCTTGCTCACGAACCACGATCCTGATACACGACCCACATACCGGAGGATTCTCATGGCCTACACGCTGCCCCCGCTGACCTACGCCTTCGACGCCCTTGAGCCCTTCATCGACGCCCGCACGATGGAGATCCACCATGACAAGCACCACGCCGCCTACGTGACCAACGTCAACAAGGCGCTCGAGGGCCACGCGGACCTGGCGGCGTTGCCGGTCGAGAAACTGATCGCCGATCTGGAGAAGGTGCCCGAGGCGATCCGCACGGTGGTCCGCAACAACGGTGGCGGACACGCCAACCACTCGCTCTTCTGGGAGTCACTTGCCAAGGGCAAGGGGGGCGAACCGGCCGGCCATCTCGCCGAGGCCGTTCGCTCCGTGTTCGGCGGCTTCGACAAGTTCAAGGAGGAGTTCACCAAGGCGGCCATGGGCCGTTTTGGGAGCGGATGGGCATGGCTCGCGGCCGACCCCAAGGGCAAACTCCTGATCGAGAGCACCGCCAACCAAGACAGCCCGGTGATGCACGGCAACACGCCGCTGCTCGGCATAGACGTCTGGGAGCACGCCTATTACCTGCTCTACCAGAATCGCCGTGTCGACTACGTAAACGCCTTCTATAACGTCATCGACTGGGACGCCATCGACAAGCGGTTCGCCACGATCAAGAAGTAGGGCACCGCCGCTCCCTGCCGGGCTCGCCCATCTTCACATCTCAACCGCTTCTGACGGAACGAATGTTGTGCTGCCGTTGACTCGCCTTCGGGCGGGATCCTATTTCCCCTTCTTCCTGGGTGCATGGATCCCGTCCGGAGGCAGTTTGCATGATCACGGCGTCGAAGTGGCAGCGGTTTCTCACCGGCACAGCCATCCGTGGCACGGTGGCCATGGCCGTGGCCATCGCCGCGGTGGGCTGCAAGTCTGGGAGCACGTGGACGGCCAAGCCCTCATGGTGGACGTTCGGCGGCGGTCCCGAAGACGCGGCAAAACTCGCCTCAGCCCCACCTGCCCCGACCGATGTCACCAAGCCATCGGCGGCTGCCAAACCGTATCCGACGACCACCACCCCCGACGGCTACGTCCTCAACAACTCTCAGGCGACCGGGCAGTCGTCGCCAGCAAGCGCGGCGCCGCAACTCCAGTCGCCCGTCGAACCGGCGGCCGTCACCTACGGTTCGCAGCCCGCCGTGCCGACGACCCCTGAATCCCGGCCGACCGCACCCGCGCAGGTGGCCACAGCGGGCGGCCCGCAGACCGGTCTCTCGTCGATCACGCCCCAAGTCGGCCCGTACGGCAGCTCGCCCGCTCCGCAGGCTCCGGACACCGCCTCGGCGTTTGGCGCAGCGGCCGGCACAGCCGCCGCTGACCCTGCCGGCACCCGCGTGGCCGATGCTCGCGGAGCCAACAGTTGGTCGACGCCACCGGCAGCCGTCTCGACCACGAACGAGTCGCGGTATGGCTCGACCACGGGCAGCCGCTTTTCCGGAGGCCTGACGCCCGCGCCGTCGGCTGCGATGCCACCGGAGTTCAGTAACCCGGCGACCCTCCCCTCGGAAGTTTCACTGCCGCCGTCCTCCGCAGTCCCGGCGGGCATGCCCGCCGTCGCCCCGCCGTCTTCGGGGTCCGCCGCGCCTCTCACGCCGACCCGTCGGCCCGATCCCGGGTACCGTCCGGGAGGAACGTCGAGCTACCGCACCAGTCGCGCGATTCTTGCCGGAGCACCGAGCGCCGAAACCGGAGCGGTGCAGCAGGCGTCGTTCCAGACAGACTCGGGCACGGGGCCCTGACCGATGTCGCAGCTTACCAGCCCATGACCATGTTCGACTCGATCACCTTGCGGGCACGGTCGAGATCGTCGCCCGTCTCGTGCATGTAGAGCCGGATCGCATGGACCTTGTCGCCCGCCGCCTTGGCGAGGCACTCGCGGGCCGTGCTGCATGGGTTCGCCCGCGAGTCGGTAAGTCCTAGAGCCGACTTGGAGATCACCCATGAGTCACGGGGACGACGGGTGAGCCGCACGATCTTCTCGCCCGGATAGGCTTCATGCACCACCGCCGAGGCAGCCTGCTCGTCGACGGCCCATGAAATGATGATGTGGGCGTCGGTCTCGATTTCGAAGAGGGGCATGGCGGGCGCTCCTGAGGAGAATGGTGGCGAGGGTACGGCACCCGGTCTGGGGCGTCAAACCGACGGCCGCCCCGAAACGCTGTCAGCCGGCAACCACGGCGTAGAATGTCGTTGTCGGCAAGTCGAAAATGCCGTCGTCTCCGCCGTCATCGTCAGGCCGATCGATGAACTACGACCGCCATGGTTTCCCGATTCCACCGGAGTTTCCGCCCCCCGATGCGCGGCAGGAGGATGTGTCGTCGCGTCGCGACGCCCCAGCCGTGCCGCCTCCGGCCCGCTCGGCGGGCCGCGGCAAAAAATTGTTCCTGCTCGGCGTGCTGGCGGCGGTCGTCGTGCCCGGACTCCTGGCGCCGGGAATCATGCCAGCGATTTCCGACGCAGTGGTGCAATGGTCGCTCGAACGCGCCATGGCCCGTGAGGCCCGCGGCCATGTCGGGGCTGCGATCGGCGACGTAGGACGCGCCATCCGCTGGACTGAAGACGACGCCGTGCGCCGCAGTCGTCTGCTCTGCTGGAGAGCGATGCTGCGGATCGAGAACCGCGACCCACGAGCCGCCATTGCCGACGCAGACCAGGCCATCTCGATCACTCCCACGACGGCACAACCTCACCGGGTTCGGGCGCTCGCTCAAGTGATCGTGGGCGACTCCGACGCCGCGCTCGCAGACGCCCAGGCCGCGGTGGAACTTTCCGGTCCGGCCGACCCCGAAGCCCTCAACCATCGTGCCTACATCCGCGCGCTGGTCGGCCGTGATCTCGATGCCGCGCTCGAAGACATCGATGCGGCGCTCTCCGAAAATGGGGAGGGGGGCCCCGAGTTTCTCGACACCAAGGGCCTGGTCCTTCATCTGCTCGGCAGGAATCCCGAAGCGGTCGACCAACTCAATCTGGCGATTGACGGCACCCAAAAAAACCGCCGCAACCTGCTGCTCCTCGCCGGCCGCGCCGATCCCGACGAAGTCGCCTACCGGCTGCGTGCGCTCGACCACGGGCTCGCCGTCATGCACCAGCACCGCGGTCTGGCCTGCTTGGCGATCGGCCTCGATCGCCAGGCGCGGCAGGATTTCGAAATCGCCGAGCGGAAGGGATATTCTCCCGAGAAGGGGATTTTTTAGCCGCGTCCGTTCGGTGTTCTGGCCGCACGGTGGACGTTCGCTATACTCGGGCTTCGATGAAGTGGACACCCGTCACGGGAAACCGCTGTTGGCGTCGCTTCGGCGACCCGCACGGCCCGACACGGGGGTGTAGCTCAGTTGGTTAGAGCGCCAGCCTGTCACGTTGGAGGCCGCGGGTTCGAGTCCCGTCACCCTCGCTCGTCCATTCGTCGATTCAGTTACCGTCGATTCAGTCCCGCAGGATGCGGCTCCAGCCGCCTGTCGTCCGCCCTGTGCCAGGCAGCCGCGTCGATGCATCGGGCCCGCACGCCCCACCCCGCACGGCGGTGGTGACGGGGGCCGCCAGTGGGCTCGGCCGTGCCCTTGCCGACGCCCTCGTCGACGACGGCTGGACCGTGGCCTGCGTCGATCTTCCCGACGCGATCGACCGTTGGCAGGCGGACAGCCCGCCACCGCCTGACCGTGTGCTTCGGCTGGGCCTCGACGTGCGCGACGCGGCGGGATGGCAAGCGCTCCACGACCGGCTTCGCGACGAGTGGCAGTCGCTCGACCTGCTCGTCAATGCGGCGGGCGTCGGCGCGACTGGTGAGGTGGGCACGCTCCCCGAGTCACAGTGGCGACGGGTCATCGACACAAACCTCGTGGGCACCGCCCTCGGCTGCGAGACGTTTCTCCCGTGGCTGCGTGCCGCCCGGCGGCGGTCGCATGTCGTCAACGTCGCCTCGATCGCGGCGGTCCTCGCGCCGCCGTCGATGGCCGCCTATGCAGCGAGCAAGGCGGGCGTGGTCGCGCTCTCCGAGGCGATCGCCGCCGAGTGCCCGCGTCGCCGCCCGGGCGTGACGATCGTTTGCCCAGGCTTCTTCCGCTCGGGGCTTCTCGATTCGTGGCACTTCACCTCGGCGGTGGAGAAGCAGGAGGCCGAGCGGCGGATGGCGGTCACGTGGTGGACAAGCGAGCGCGTCGCCCGTCGCGTGCTCCGCGCGATCCACGTCAACCACCGCTACGTGGTCGTCGGACTGACGGCCCGCTGGCTCTGGCGGCTCAAGCGGCTCGCCCCGCGAATCACCACCGCGCTCGTCCGCGGCATCTACCGCCGCCTGCGGTGAAGGCCACCGTGGCGATCCTGTTTGGCGCGGAAGGAATCGGTATGCCACCCGTCTTCCCCGCGCTCGCGCTTGGGGCTTCTTGTCGGACGCGATCCCCGGCCCTCAAAAAGCCCAGAGCGCAAGCGACGGGAATCCGGGCGGCGTACACGTCCGGCGATGGGGCACGGGCAGCCCCGACCCACCACTCAAGCCCCCTTCGAGCTCCTCTCGTGCCGAACAGGATTGCCAAAGTGGCCTCGGAGGCGTGGCAGGCTGGCAGGCGTTCAGTCGAGCTCTTCGAGCCAGGCGCGGATCTCGTTTTCGTATTCGCTGGCCAGCCCGCCCACGATGAGTTGGCGGTGAAAGCTGGCCGCACCGCCCTTCTTCATGTCGGCGTCTTCAGCGCTCGGAAACCGCTTCGCGGGATCGGGGGCGATGAGGCCGCGGCAGAAATCCATGAGCAGTTCGTTGCAGGTCACCTCCGTCGGGAGCAGTTGCGGCAGCCGGTGCACGAGCGATCGCTTGGCCTCGAGCAGGTCGCCAAACGATTGGAGGCCGGCGAACAGCGGCTGCCCTGAAAGCATCTCGATGAGCACGTAGCCGAGGCTGGCCAGGTCGGAACGCGGCGTGTTGTCGCGGCCCTCGAGCACCTCCGGAGCCGCATAGGCCGGCGTACAGGTCCGCGTCGGCGGCGGTTCGTCAACCGGATGCCCCGAGCCGATATCGATGATCTTCGCGTTACCGGTCCGCTTCACCATGATGTTGGAGGTCTTCACATCGGCGTGCACGATCCCCTCGCGGTGGAGTGCAGCGAGCGCGGCGAGGCATTCCCGTACGATCGCGATCGCCACTCCCGGCTTGAGCCGCGATTGCAGAGGTCCCGCCGTGACGATCACGTTGTTGAGATATGTCCAGCGATCCTCATCAACGCTCGCCTTGGTGCGCTCAAGCAGTTCGGGCGCGAGGAGCCGCGAGAGGTCGTAACCGTCGATCCACTCCATCTCCATGATCCGGACCATACGCTGCTCAACGAAGTTGTGGACGTCGAGCAGGTTGTCCTGCTGGATCTGGGCCACCCGGGCCGCCACCGCCGCGATGCGGTTCATCGCCTCCACATAGAGTTGCTCCGACGCATACCGCTCGGGCGAGAAGATCTTGAGCGCGACGGGAAGCGTGAAGTTGTCGGTGCCGCGCCGGGTGGTGAGATAGACGACCCCCTGCCCTCCCGCCCCGAGTCGCCGCGAGAGCGTGTGGTATTCGGTCCAGTGGAGGCGGCCCGCATTGAGAATCTCGGCGTAGCGGGAGAGGAGTTCCTCGGGGCACTGGCTGCCGACGTCACCGGCCGCCGTGATCGTGGGCCGTTCCTCTTGCATGATGGTCGTGCTCATCGTCCGCTCCCCTCATGAGGCGGCTCCGGAAAGCCAAGTCGCTTGTCGACGAGATTCCGCAGGGGCCGACCCTCACGATACCTTAGAAGATTGTCGCAGAAAAAATCGGTCATCGCATTGATTCGGTGTTTTGACTGGCCGCCCACGTGGGGCGTGATCAAAAGTCGCGGCGCCGTCCAGAGCCGGCTGTCGGGCCGGGGGGGCTCGTCGGGGGTCACGTCGAGGGCCGCCGAGTCGAGGTGACCGCTCTCGAGCGCGTCGACGAGTGCATCTTCGTCGACCAGCGGCCCGCGGGCGACGTTGACGAGAATCGCCCCTTTCTTCATCCGGGCGATCGCGGTGGCGTCGATCATGGAGCGGGTGTGTTCGGTGAGTGGGGCGCAGAGAAACAACACGTCGATCTCGGGCAGCAGGCCAGGGAGCGTATCGGGGTTGCCGAGAAACTCGACGGCTGCGGGCTTCCGCACCGGAAACCAGTCGGTCGCGAGGATCCGGACACGGAAAGGCTCGAGCACCTCGACCAGGCGTCGGCCATTTCCTCCCAGCCCCACGATTCCCACAGTGGCCCCGGTGAGATCGACGGTGGGGCGACGGACAAACTCGCGTCGCTGCTGCTGCTCGAGAAACAGGGGAAACCTTCTCGTGCAGGCCACGGCCATGCCGACGGTCTGCTCCGCGACCTGGTCGGCCAGCACGCCGGACGCGCTCGTGACGATGATCTTGGAACCGACCACGGCCGGCACGAGGCAGTGGTCGAGGCCAGCCGCCGACGACTGAATCCACTTCAGCCGCCCCTCAGCAACGACCCTGTCCCACGGAACAGGCACCTTAGGATGGCCGCACAACAGGTCGGCCGATGGGAGCTCGTCTGCCACCCGCTCCTGACCGGCGTCGACGAGCGTGGCATCGGGGACCACGGCCTGGATCTGGGCGACGTGTTTTTGCTCGACGGGATAGCAGAGAACGATTCGCATTTCCGGGTTTTCGCAGGGTTGCCGCCAATCTGGCAAGCCTTTTCCAATGGCTCTTTCCGTTTGGTCCGATTTTCGTGGGCTTGTCGCCGGTCCGTTTCAGGGTTCAATATGTTTCCGGACATCGGTCGCGGGCCCATCCCTCCGCTGCCGACGAACCCCGCTTGGAATCCCATGCGACTTCCCCTCATCGCCATTGCAGCGCTCGCGTTCCTTCGGATCATGTGCGGCCTGCATTTCTTTCTCGAAGGCCTCAACCATCTGCGCGAGCCCGATTGGTCGAGTGCCGGATTCCGCAAGGCGGCGGTCGGCCCTCTTGCCGACTTGTATCGTTCAGGCCTGCCGCAGACGGGTGACTGGTCGGGCACGCTCGGTGCCCGCGACGGCCGGCCCGCGGCCGAGGTCTCGAAGGACTGGCAGCGAACGGTTGTCGCTGGCTGGCAGAAGCTCCTCGAAGCCCGAATGAAAAAGGTTCCGCTCGCGGCCGATGCCTGCACCGCCGCTGAAAAGAGCCTCGCCGCCGCTCGTGAGGAACTGGCCGACTACGCCAAGAGCCTTGAAGACGACCTCACCGACTACCGGCTCCAGGTGGCCCGTCTGGGCGTCATGGAGCGGAAGCCCGGGGCCGCCGAGATTCCCTTCGAGTGGGAACGCGTCAACAAGAAAAAGAAGGAACTCGGGGGTCAGGCCGCCGGCTGGATGAAAGACGCCGCGGCCATCGGCCATAAGTTGACGGCCGAGTGGGATGCCCAACTGCCGTCCGATGCGGACCGCAGCCGTGCCGGATTGGCGGCCGAGCCGACGAAGCTCTGGCGGGCCGACCGGTTCGTCAGCTGGTCGCTGGTCACGATCGGGGCCTGCCTCGTGCTCGGGGTGCTGGCCAAGTTCAACGCCATGGGTGGGGTGTTTTTCCTGGTCAGCGTGATCGCCTCGCAGCCCTTTTGGGCCATTGGGGCCCAGCCCACGTACGATCAATGGGTGGAGGTGGCGGCGTTGCTCGTCATCGCCGCCCTGCCCACCGGAGGCTGGAGCGGCCTCGACTATTTCCTCAGCCAGTGGTGTCCGCTGTCCTCGTGCTGTGGGGCCTCAAAGCCGCCCTCTGGCACTCCCTCATAACGTTCACGCACGCCGAGCCCTCGAAGGTGATCCCATGAACCTGACCGAACAGCAGAAGGCGATCGGCAAGGAAAACTTTGACGATGCCGTCGCCATCACGCGGCGTGACTTCCTCACCGGCACGGTGGCGGCTGGTCTCGCCAGCGGGGCCGGGCTGGGCTCGATCTACTTTGGCTACGGCAAGAGCGTGGGCGACCCACTCCGCGTCGGCGTGCTCGGCACGGGCGACGAGGGGAGCGTGCTCGTCGGGGCCCACAATCCCGACTACCTCAACGTCGTCGCCATCGCCGACATCCGGCCCTACAACGTCTTCCGCGCCTTTCACGGTGACGTCTCCAGCCCCAGCGCCTACCAGGCCCGCCCCGGGCTGATGGCGAAGTACAAGTGGTCGACGGAGGATGCGGCCCGCGAGAAGGTGAAGATCTACGCGGCTTACGAAGACCTGCTCGCCGACCCGAACGTCGAGGCGGTGATCATCGCGCTGCCGCTCCACCTCCACGCCGAGGCGTCGATCAAAGCGATGCGGGCCGGCAAGCACGTGCTCACCGAAAAGCTCATGGGCCACAGCGTGCATGAGTGCAAGGAGATGGGCCGCGTGTCGCAGGAGACCGGCAGGATTCTCGCGACCGGGCATCAGCGGCACTACAGCATGCTCTACGACAACGCCGTCCATACGATCGGCACCGCCAAACTCATCGGCGACCTGCACTCGATCCGTGCCCAGTGGCACCGCGGCAACCTGCCCGGCAAGGATTCGTGGAAGCCGGCGATGCCCGACGACGCATCGCTTGCCAAGCAACTCGCCGGCTGGAAGAAGGACCTCGAAACAGCGAAGCCCTCCGACATCGACCCGCTTGAGAAGAAAATCGCCCAGCTCGAGGCCCAAATCTCCGACTCCTTGCTCGATGCCGCGAAGTTCGGCTACACGCAGATGAGCCTGCCCGACGGATCGGCCCGCACGCCAATGGAGGAGCTCGTCCGCTGGCGGCTCTGGAACCGCACGGGCGGTGGCCTGATGGCCGAGCTGGGCAGCCACCAACTCGACGCCGCCGGCATCTTTGTATCGGCGATGCACGGCCAGGGTAAGAAGGTGAAGCCGCTGACGGTAACCGCCGTTGGCAACCGGAGCATCTTTCCGGCCGACCGCGAGATCGATGACCACGTCTACTGCATGTATGAGTATCCCGCGCCAGGATACGAGGACGACAAAAACAAAAAGATCGTCGTCACCTACTCCTCCATCAATGGCAACGGCTTCGGCGGCTACGGTGAAGTGGTGCTGGGCACGAAGGGCACGCTCGTGCTGGAGCAGGAGCGGGACGTGATGCTCTACAAGGATTCATCGAAGGACACCCGCGTGACCGTCGCGAAGGCGAAGGACGGCTCGCCCACGCTCGACACCACGGAAAGCGGCGGCGGTGGCTACGCGGCCAGCGGCAAGGCAGGCGGCGCCGACGCGGCCCCGTCCCGCGGCTACACCGAGGAGATGGAGCACTGGGCGTGGTGCATCCGCAACCCGTCGCCCGAAAACCAGCCGCGGTGCAAGCCGGAGGTGGCGATCGCCGACGCGGTCATCGCCCTGGTGAGCAACATCGCGCTGGCCAACCCGACGTCGCAGGCTCGGATCGACTTCAAGCCCGAGTGGTTCGACATCGCCAGCGACGAGACGCCCGAGGGCGTGAAGCCCGACGTCACCCGCAACGGCTACAAGGTCTGAGCAGGGCGGGGTCTCGGCCAGACGAGGTATTTCGCCAACTCGACGACAGTGACCGGCACGAGCGACAGTCCGAGCACGAGTCCCCACTCGCGGCCGAGCGTGGAGTCGATCTCGAATAACGGCTGTGTCGGCGGCAGCGTGACGACAATGACCTGAAGCAGTCCCGAGAGGACCACGGCCAGGAGGAGGGCCGGGTTGCCGAGGAAGCCCAGCTGAAACGCGGTCGAGCGGTCGCTGCGGCAGCCGATGGCAAAGAAAAGCTGGCTGAACGCGGCGACACAGAACGTCACGGTGCGGGCCAAGGGTAGCCGGGCCTCATCACCCTGCCAGGTGATCCAAAACGCGAACAGCACCACCGCCGCCACGATCACTCCGTGCGCGACGATCTGGATGCCGCGTGCCCACGGGATCACCGGCTCCCGCGGCGGACGTGGCGGACGGTTCATGATGTCGGGCTCCGGCGGCTCAAGGCCCAGCGCAAGCGCCGGCAGGCCGTCGGTCACGAGGTTGAGCCACAGGATCTGGATCGCGGCCAAGGGCGCGGGCCATCCGGCCAAGGCAGCGACAAACATCACGAGCACCTCTCCCGCATTACACGAGAGCAGGTAGTGCATAAACTTCTGGATGTTGTCATAGATGCCCCGTCCCTCTTCCACCGCGCTGACGATCGAGGCGAAATTGTCGTCTGTGAGCACCATGTCGGCCGCCTCGCGGGTGACGTCGGTGCCGGTGATCCCCATCGCGATCCCGATGTCGGCCGCCTTCACCGCCGGGGCGTCGTTGACCCCGTCGCCCGTCATCGCCACCACGTTGCCGAGGCCCTGGAGCGCTCGCACGATGCGGAGCTTGTGCTCGGCGGACACCCGCGCATAGATGGCCGTCTCGGCGGCCGCGGTCGTGATTGCCGAGTCGTCCATGGCGTCGAGTTGCGTGCCGGTGACGATGCGGTCGGTGCCCGGGCTGACGAGCCCGAGTTCGCGGCCCACGGCCATCGCCGTCGCCGGATGGTCGCCGGTGATCATCACGGGGCGGATGCCGGCCGATCGGCAGCGCTGCACGGCGGTGCGGGCCTCGTCTCGGGGCGGGTCGAGCATGCCGACGAGGCCCACGTGCACCAGCCCGCGTTCGACGTGGCTCGGGTCGTCGTCGAGCGACTCCTCCGCTGGCACGTCACGCCACGCCAGTGACAGCACCCGCAGCGCCTGCTCGGCGAGGGCGGCCGCCGCGGCCAGGATTTCCAGGCGGCGGTCATCGGTGAGTCGCACGACCCGGCCGTCCCACTGCTCGGCAACGCAGTGCGCGAGGACCGCCTCTGGGGCGCCCTTCGTGGCCAGCATCCGCCGCTTCGCGTCGAGCCGCACGACCACGCTCATCCGCTTCCTGGTGGAGTCGAAGGGAATCTCGAAGATGGTCGGTTCGGCAGGATCGCTCGCGGCCACGCCTCCCTTCACCGCGGCCACGACCAGGGCCCCCTCCGTCGGATCACCGATCACCTGCCAGCCGCCGCCATCGGCCCCGGGCCGCAGCGTAGCCGTGGTGCAGCGGGCCGCGATCCAAAGGAGGGTGCGGAGATCGGGCTCGGCGGCAGGCACGACGGCATGGCCGTCGCCCGGATCATGCGGAAGAAACTCGCCCCGGGGCTCGTAGCCCACACCAGTCACGCGGTAGTGATGGCTGGCAGTGACGACGTCGCGGACGGTCATCTCGTTACGGGTGAGCGTGCCGGTCTTGTCGGAACAGATCACCGTCACCGAGCCGAGTGTCTCCATGCTCGGCAGACGGCGAACGAGCGCGTTCCTCGCCACCATCCGCTGCACGCCGAGAGCGAGCACGAGCGTGACCACCGCCGGCAGCCCTTCGGGCACCGCGGCCACGGCGAGGCTTAACGCCCGTAGGAGCACGTCCCCGAGCCTGCCCGTCCGCCAGAGTTCGCTGAGACCGCCGCCGCGGATCAGTTCCATCAGGAAGATCATCCCGACCACGGCGAGGCAGACGGCGACCAGGATTCGGCCTAGTCCCGCCAGCCTGCGCTGGAGCGGCGTCTGCTCCGGTGGAGACCGCTCCAGCATGCCGGCGATCTTTCCAATTTCCGTTGACATGCCGGTGGTCACGACGACGGCCGAGCCGCTGCCCGCTGCGATCACTGTGCCCGCGTGCACGAGCGAGAGCCGTTCGCCGAGCGAGGTGGCGGCGGGCAGGGGCTCCGCCGGCGACTTATCGACCGGCATGCTCTCGCCGGTGAGCGCCGACTCCTGGACGGAGAGCCCGAAGGCCTCGATCAGCCGGGCATCGGCCGGCACGTGGTCGCCAGCCTCGAGTTCGATCCGGTCGCCCGGAACGACCTCCCGCGTGGGAATCGACGCGGGCGTGCCGTCGCGGACCACTCGCGCCAGCGGTGCCGCCATGCGTTGCAGCGCGGCCAAGGCCTTCTGTGCCCGTTCCTCCTGCAGGAAGCCGATGATGGCGTTGACGAGCACGATCGCCACGATCGCCGCCGCGTCGGCCCAGTCTCCCATGGCGCCGGCGATCACAGCGGCCACCACGAGGATCCAGATGACGAGTTCCTTGAACTGGCGGAGGAAGGTCCGCCACCAAGGCCGTGGAGGCGGCTCGTTGAGTACGTTTGGGCCGTGGTCGGTAAGCCGTCGAGTAGCCTCAGCCGACGTGAGTCCTCGCACATCGGTCCCGAGACGGGTGACGACGCCGTCGAGGTCGATGGCGTGCCATAGCACCGGCGGACGTGCCGGCGGCTCGCGTCGTCCGGCGCTGGTGGCGATCATGGGGCTCGCGGCGTTCATCGTCAGACCCCGAGGTAGATCGTTGGCCATAGCTCCCCATTCTAGGTGACCGGGAAACCATCCCGAGCGTGCTGAGGTCTATGTCTGTCGAGCAGGGAACGACACCTGACCGCCGCGGCTAGACTACGGTGGCGTATCGATCGGAGTCGCGAGCCAGCTTATGCCTGATGACCAGCCCAAGCCCGCACCCCTGCAGCCCGATTTCTACTTCGAGAATGGTTTGCTGGTGTATTCGGCGGCCCATCACCTGAAGCGCGGCCATTGCTGCGGCTGTGGCTGCCGGCACTGTCCCTACAGCCCCCCGCACGTCGAGGGAAACACGAAGGTCAACCGATGACAGCCCGCCGCGACCGCGACGATGAAGAAGATGACGATGACGACGACTGGGAGGATGTCGAGGCTGATCTCGGCGACGACTCCGACGAGGAACCGACCGTCCCCTGCCCCTCTTGTCATCGCGATATTCTCGAAGACTCGCCGCGGTGTCCGTACTGCGAGCGGTATCTCTCGGCAGAAGACCATGCGGGGCCGCGCAAGCCTGCCTGGGTGATCGCCACGGCCCTCGTCTGTCTTGCGGTCGCCGTGTGGTGGGTCTTCGCGGCGTTTTGACTGAGATCTGAGGCTTCAGGGGCCGGGCTTTCGGGGGCTACGCACCACTTTTGCCACCGACACGGTCGCAGGTCGCCGTCTTGTCAGCTGCGGCCAGCCCCGGCTGGACACGTGGCCGGAAGTGCGTGCCGGGGTTTATGCGCATGATGGCAATACCTCCCCTACCCGGCTTCGGAAACTCGCAGAGCGGTTCGAGACAATCGAGCACCGGGAGTTCGGCAAGGAGGGCTTTTCCGCGAAGTCTGGCACGTCATACAATTGGTGCATCACGTCGATTGATACGGTCTCACCACGTTGACAACTTTAGGAAAGGGACTCGATTCTCCATGAGCGAACACTCCTACAAGATGATCGAACTAGTCGGCTCTTCGCACACGAGCATCGAGGCGGCGGTTCAAAACGCCATCGCCAAGGCGGAGCAGGATGAGAGCAAGTTGCGGTGGTTCGAGGTCGTTGAGACCCGCGGGCACATCGAGGACGGTAAGATCGCCCACTGGCAGGTGCGGGTGAAGATCGGAGCGACGCTGCCCGATTGATGGCCGTCCGCACCGGGGTGACCGGGTTAGATTTCCTGCACCGGCGACGGCGTCCATCAACTCGGCGCAGGCGTCGTCATCAGAAACGCGGACAGCCGCGCCACTCGCATTCGCGGGCGGCGCGGCCGTTGCAGTACCCCCACGGGGAGTCGAAG
>CAMBPQ010000006.1 GCA_945869735.1 Planctomicrobium piriforme | reverse complement strand
GCGGCGTCTTCTCGGGCCGGCGTCGCTCGTAGCGGCGAGCGGCACGATGAGCCCGCCGCGCGCGGCCGGATCGCCCGGCGACAGGTCTGGCGGCTGGTGAAGGCGTGCAGATCGTGACCACGAGAGCGGCTCGCATCCCGGTGGTGCCCCACCAGGAATGACGACCGCAGCGGCCTCGAGGGGTAAAGCCGCCCCCGAAACTGTTCCGGCAGCAAGCCCACGAGATCGATCTTCCGTCGAGAACAGATCGCCTGAATGGCCCTGACCTGTGATGTGGTGGCGGGACGGCGGCTGGGGTACGTCTCGGTGGTCGTGATGCGTGCGCCGGGATTCATCGGGCTGGTCCTAACCTCGACGACCGGCTCAGGCTCACGAGCCGCTCATCAGCTCGGATATGGTTGCGGAAGTGCCGTTGACCGGGCTATCCTTCAGATCTTCGAGACCGGGCTCATCGCCGACACCGTCTCGATCGTTGATGCGGCGGGTAAGCGGACCGACCTCGCTGCCGCGGAGATCGACACCCTCGATCCACTTTCAACGTCACTCAGGCCCGAGCAACTGCCTCGTGACCTGACGGCCGGGCAGGCCGCAAATCTTCTCGTGTCTCTGGAGACGCTCGAATGAAACGAGGAACGGTGAGCAGACTCGGAGCGGCTCGGGCCGTGTCACTGGTGGTTGCCGCAGGGCTCGCGGTGGCGGCCGTGGCTGCGCCGCTGCCCCCTGCGAGCGGACCCGATCTGGCCGTACCGCTGAAGGAAAGGGACATCGACTTCCCGGCCTGCAAGGCCTGGATCGATGGCGAAGAGGCCCAGGGCGATTTCAAGGCGGGCATCCTCGCCACGCTGGGCCTGGCCCCAGGCACCCCCTGGACGGCGATCCACTCCAGCCTGCAGCACGAGGCGAAGGTCATCGAATATCTCGTGGTCTTTAAGAAGCCTGTGAAGTTCGGGTCGGTGCTCTTTCAACAGCAGGGCAGCCTCCAGTATCTGAAGCCCGGCGCGGCCCTGCCGGCCGATCCCGCCCAGGCGGCAAGCTGGGTGGACGTGTCGTTTCCGCCGCACCAGTCCGGCTGGCGGCTGGCGACCGTGGAGGGCGAGACGCAGGCGTTTCTCTGCACGGTCAAGAACCACCGGCACGGCTGGGATCCCTTCACGCTTCTGCGGCTCATGAAGCCGCGGCTCTCCAACATCGTGCCCGAGGGGATCGCCAATGGCGAGGCCGAATACACCAGCTACGGCGATCTCAGGCCCCCGGCCTATTTCAAGGCGTCGTTTATCGTCAGCGGCGAGGGGACGTGGCAGAGCCACGGCCCCGACACCACCGGCCGCACGCCGCGGCCGCCGGTGACCGACATCGACCCGACCTGGTTCGTGGTCTCGTGGGACGAGCCACAGACGATCTCGGGCCTGCTCCTGGCGGCAAACTTCACGTCTTTCAAGGTGTACACCTACCGGGGCCCGCCGGGCATCAACCCGGCCGTGGCCGGCCCGCAGGACTGGGCGCGGATTAAGCAGGAGCCCCGGAAGGAGGCGGGCGGCGTGCTGGTCACGTTTCCGCCGGTCTCGACGCGGGGCGTGAAGTTTGTGGCGGAGGCCACCACGGCGGGCGAGCGGTGGGGCAGGGTCAGCGGGCTGCATGTGTTCACCGACCTCGGCGACATGCCGGTGCCGCAACGGATCGTGGCGAGCGACACACCCCCCCTGGCGATCGACCTCACGCTGCCCGAGAAGGGAATCGTGTCGCTGGCCGTGGACGGCCCGGACGGCCGGCGGGTGCGGAATTTTCCCGCCCGGCTGGAGATGAAGGCCGGCGAGCATGCGGTCGGTTGGGATCTCAAGGACGAGAGCGGTGCCCACGTGGCCCCGGGGAGCTACACCTGGAAGGCGATCACCCATCCCGGGCTCGAGATAAAGTACGAGATGTCGCCCTATCCGAACGTGGAGATGGTGACGAAGGACAATTCCCCCTGGCTCAACGGGGCCAGCGGTCCCGGCGGCTGGCTGGCCGACCACTCACCGCCGCGGGCGGTCTGCGCGGCGGGGGATGGCAGGGTTTTCCTGAGTTCCCAGTGCTGCGAGAGCGGCGTGGCGGTGATCGAGTGTGATCTCGAGGGCCGCAAGCACTGGGGGCACGGCAACATCATCGCCTGGAACGGGCCGGCCTTCCTCGCCAGCGACGGCACGGAAGTCGTCTGCATGCCCGAGGGCACGCCGACCGATCACGTCTGGCGATTTTCGCTACCGGATAAGAAGCTTGACACGTCGTTCAATCTCGACGCCACCGCCACGCGGAAGCGCGGCGCGAGGGGGCTGGCGGTCCGCGACGGGAAGCTCTACATCGCCGTGAACGCCGGGGCGAGTAGTCTCGAGAACGCATTTTCCACCTCGCTCGTGGACCAGGACAACTGCGAGCCGAAATACCCGAAGCCGACAAACAGCACGGATGCGAACTGGGATTCACTGCCCCGCGACGACTTCCTGCGGCTCTTGCGGCTCACCGGCACGCCGCCGGGAGGAAACGGCCTCGCGTATCTCGAGACCGCGAAGCAGCCGGCCGCCCGCCAGCACATCGTGATCGCGCTTGCAAGCGAGACTCCCATCGGCAGCTTCGTGTTTCCGCTGCCGGAGGTGAAGGACCTGCAGATGATCGTGAGCGTCTTGAAGCCCGGCGGCGCCTCTCCGCCGAATCCCAACAGGGAGGGCGACTGGCAGCGGGTGTATGCCGGCACGGGCAAGGGCTGGACCGTGGTGCCGGCGCCGGAAAACACGCTGACCCGCGCGATCCGGCTGAGCTTCGACAAGGGGCTCGATGAACTCGATGAAGTGCTCCTCGAAGACGACGCGCCCAGCGCAGGGCTGAGCCTCGAGGACGACCGCGGCGCAGCGGCCGGCTCGGCCAAGGCCGCCTGGTTCGCCCAGCTCGAGGGAATGAAGATCCTCAGGCGGCGGTTTGAAAACATATTCCCGACCTGCACGGTGACGGTGAACTCCGGCACGGTGACGCCCCAGGGGGAGTGGGATGCCAAGCGCGAGATCCCGCTGACGTCGGAAAACCCCGGCATCTACATGATGGCGTGGGATGCCCCGCAGCCGATCCGCGGCCTCGCGATCAAGGAGATCGACGGCCGGTTCACCGAGATCGACGCCTGGACGGGCGCCGGCTCTCCCGACATGAAGGCCGACGAGGGCTGGGAGAAACTGGCGTCACACGAACAGCCGCTCCGCGAGTATTACCTTCCAGGCCAGAACCATAACAGTGCGGCCCGCTACATCGACGGCTACGTGGACTTCGGCCGCGAGGTCTCGACGCGGGCCATTCGCATGCGGGTCTCCGAACAGTGGATGTGGAAAGGTGCGGGGCGGGATGCCTTGTACGGCGTGCGGAAGGACCGCGGCGGCCTCGATCTCGATCCGACCCGCTGCCGGATCTACGGCGTGGCTGCGCTCAAGGCTGCGGGGGGCGATGCTCCGGTCGATCTGCTCGAGACGCAGCGGATCGAGGTCTTCGACCTTGCCACAAAGAAGCTCGTCAAGGAAATCCCGTTCTCCCAAGGAAGCGACCTCGCCTTCGCCCCGGATGGATCACTCTACGGCATCTCCGCCGGCCGGGTGGTGAAGGTGGACATGGAAGGCGGCGAGCACGTGCCACTCCCGCTCGACGTGGGTCGGCCCACGGCGATCGCGTTCGGCAAGGCGGGCGAACTCTTCGTCTTCGACAGCGAGGCCAAGGCACGGGTGGTCCGCGTCTTCGACGCCGCAGGCAAACCGCTCCGCACGATCGGCACGCCGGGTGGGCGGAGCGTCGGGCCGTACGACCCCACGCGGTTCACGAACCACCCCGGCGTGGCCGTGGATCTCGCCGTGGACGGCAAGGACCAGCTCTGGGTGGTGGAGTGCGACTATACGCCGAAGCGGGTGAGCCTCTGGGGCGTGGACGGCACGTTCAAGAAGGACATGCTCGGCAACACGAACTACGGCGGCGGCGGCTGCCTCGACCCGTTTGACAAGTCGCGGCTCCACTATGCCGGGCTCGAGTTCGCCCTCGACTGGAAAACCGGGGCCACGGCGCTCAAGAACGTGCTCTGGCAGGGCAACGCGCGGGCCGGCGAGCAGGCGATCCGGATCAAGGATCGCGACTACCTCGTGACGCGGCCGATGTTCCTGACGCAGCCGGAGGGGATCGTCTACCTTCGGAACAACGACCGGCTCAAGTGCGTGGCGGCGATGGGGGCGGCCGGCGGTTTCCCCCTCCTGCGGACGGCAGCGATCATCGAAAAACTGGGTCGCCAGCCCCTGGGATCTTTCGATTTCGTGTGGAGCGACCGCAGCGGCGACGGGATCCCGCAGCCGGACGAGGTGGAGTTCTTCCCGCAGGGCAGGCTCTCGGCTGCCCCCGGCCGGTTCGACGAGACGCTCGGCGTCGATGCGCCCGGCTATCGCTACGACGTGAAGGAGTTTCTCGCAAGCGGCGTTCCGATCTACGAGCGGAGGGAGAAGACGTTCGACTCCCGCACCGTGCGGATGGACGACGGCCGGTTCTTCGTCGTCGGCGACAACGAGCGGATGGCCGCCGTCGATGCCGATGGCAAGGCGGCATGGACGCATCCGACCGAGGGCTGGGGCGTGCATGCCCTTACCGCCGCAAAGCGGCCCTGGTTCCCGGGCCAGACGGTGGCCCAGTTCGACGTCGTGGGCCACGAGACCGCCACGGAGGGGGATCTCGGCGAGTTCTTTGTGACCAACGGCAACTGCGGCGTGTGGCACATCTGGACGGCCGACGGCCTGCTTGCGGGCCGGATCTTCCGCGACCAACTCGGGCCGGTGAAGCAGGGCTGGGGAATGAAGGAGCACGAGCGTGGGCTCGACCTGACCGACGTGACGCTCGGGCAGGAGCATTTCGGCGGTTCTTTCTGCAAGACCCGCGCCGACGGCAGGTTCTACGCCGTGGCCGGGCACAACCATATCAGCGCCGTCGAGGTGCAGGGCTTCGAGAAGTTCAAGCGGCTCGGGGGCGCGCTCACGGTGACCCAAAAGGATGTCGATGAGGCCATGGAGTGGGATCGCAAGGTGCAGTCGCGGAAGCTCTACGAGGCGGCGAAGATCATCGAGTGCCGACGGCGGAAGGGCGGGATCACGATCGACGGCAATCCCGCCGAGTGGGAATTCACGAGCGGCTCGCTCGACGGCCGCGACGCCTCGCTCGCCATGGCCTACGACGAGAAGAACCTCTACGCCTGCTTCACGGCACGGGGCTCGGGGCCGCTCAAGAACACCGGCAACGACTGGCGGCGGCTCTTCAAGAGCGGCGCGGCGGTCGACCTGCAGATCGGCCTCGATCCCAAGGCCGACGCGAAGCGGAAGGCTCCCGCCGTGGGCGACTGCCGCCTCCTCATGACGCTGACGGGGGAGGGGCCGACGGCGGTGCTCTACCAGCCCAATGCCCCCGGCTCGAAACCGGATGAGGCATGGGAGGCGCGGACGGGCGTGGCCCAGACGGGCTTCGACCGCGTGGTGAAGCTGCCGGAGGTGCGGCTGGCGGCGCGGGGCGACGAGAAGGGCTACTGCGTCGAGGCCAGCATTCCGCTCGCCTCGCTCGGGCTCACGATCGTGCCGGACGTGCCCTACAAGTTCGATTGGGGCATCCTCGCGAGCGGCCCGGAGGGCAACGCGGTGCTCGAGCGGGTCTACTGGGCCAACGCCCAGACGGCGATGCTCGCCGACGAGGCGATCGAAGCGCAACTCCACCCGGATCTCTGGGGGGCGGTGCGGTTCTCGGCGGGCAGCGGTAGCAAGGGCAAGCCCGACCTCGACATGGAAAAGAAACTCGGCGGCGAGTTGGACGACGACTTCAAGCTCGACCCCGACGAGGAGTAGGAATCGCGACTCACGCGCGGTCCTGCCGATAAAGGTGCCAGCCACTGCCGGGCCAGGGGCCCGCGGGCACGGGCTGCCCGCCCGGCTCGGCTTCGGGTTCCGCGGCGATGCTCGCGGGCGTGGCGTAATAGGCGAACACCCGCGTTGACTTTCCCTTGTATGGCTCGCCTGCATAGAGGAGCGACCGCACCGGCGCGTCGTCGTCGAGCCACTCGACGGCGGGCGGAGCCTGGAGCGCGGCCAGGTTCCAGGGGAGCGATTCCGGCAACTGGGCCGCGGCCGTTGAACACGACAGCAACGCGATGCACGCCGCTCGCACGAGCCCCAGCGATCGCAGGTGGGCGAGCGATTTGTCGCAGGCGGCGGCCATGGACGGTAATCCCAGGGGGCGGGAATGGAGGCGGCGAGCCCGAATGGATTTTATCTGCGGGAGCGGTTTCTGCCCCCCCCGCGGCCGCCGCGTGGCGGCCTGGCCGAGCCGAGGGTACACTTTCGGTTGCACGGTTTTAACCGGCCAAACCGCTGGTTTCACCGCCTGGCCCCGCAAAAAATTTCCCCCTTTTGCCATCTATCTCTCGAGCGAGGTTCCCCGGGCGCCTGCGGCCTCGACTTCGCCGCCGAAGATCGCCAGCCGGTTGCCTTTTCACGCCTGATTCCCCAGCGTTGCAGGAAGCTGTGCACCATGAGTCACCCGCGAATGATCTTCGTGCTGGCACTCGTTCTCGGCCTCGCCGCCGGTTCGGCTCGGGCCCAGGAAACCAGCCTCACGACCGAGGAGCGGACGAAGCTCGACACGTTTGAGGGAGTCTCGATCGACAGGGCCGACAAGATCTTCGTCGCCAGGGAATGGCCCCGGGCCGTCGCCGAGTACGACGCCTTCATCGTGCAGTTTCCCGAGTCGAAGATCACGCCCTACGCGATCCTGCGGAAGGGCCGCGCACTGCAGGAGACGCAGAAGCGGTTCGAGGCGGTGAAGGTCTACCAGGAGGTGCTCGACTTCTTCCCCGACGACGTGAAGTATGCCGCCGCGGCGCTCTACCGGATCGGCGAGTGCCACATGCAAAGCGGCGACGTGCCGAAGGCGATGAAGGCGTGGTTCGACCTCTCGGAGGATCCCGACTACGTGAAGGAGCAGCTGGGCGCCGCCGCGCTCAACGGCCTTGCCGAAAACCTCGTCAAGCAGGGGAAGGCCGACGAGGGGATCAAGCGCTACGAGCAGGTGGCAGTGGAATTCCGCACGAAGAATCCCGATGCCGCGCGGGGTGCGATCGGGCGGGTGCTTCCGCACCATGTCCGCACGAAGCCCGACGTCAAGAAGCTCCAGGATTTCTATCTGGCGGTGAAGACGTTCCACCACAATCCGCGGGATCCGGGAAAAGACATCGCCACCGCCGGCGACTTCTGGTGGTCGGTCCGCCAGTTCATCGACCAAAACAACCAGTTCACCGACGTGCAGAAGGATGACCGCGACGCCTTCTACCGCTATTGGGCCGGACAGTTGCAGGCGGCGCTGCCGACGAACGACGACCAGCAGATCGCCGCCGCGAACTACATCCGCATGTACGAGCGGGACGACGCCGCCTGGGCGCAGCGGCTCGACAAGCAGTTCGCCGCGCAGCAGAAGGAGGGGGATTTCCGCCGGATCGGCCGCTGGGTGGGCCTTTTCGCCGCCGACAAGGGGAAAGCCGACGAATACTACCGTAAGCTCGACTTCGCGAAGATGTCGAACGCCAACATCCTCGCGCTCGTCTACGAGATCGTCGAGAACCGCGGCGACGCGGGGCTGGCCGGCAACACGTTCGGCAAGCTGAAGCTCGCCGAGATGCCCGACGGCGAGAAGCAAAAGATCTGCGACTGGATGCAGCAGCACGCAAAGCTCCCCGGCACCCGCGACCTCGCGCTGCGGGCCTGCCTCGGCTTCAACGACGCCGCGAAGGGCAAGATGGCCGCCCTCCGCTATCTCCACTGGCGCTGCCATCCTCACCACCACTTCCGCAACGAGAAAGACACCAGCGAGGGACTCGCGATCGCAGCAGAGGTGCAAAAGTCGCCCGAAACCGCCAAGGAGGCCCACCTGCTTGCCGGCAACCTGCTCCAGTGGTCGGGCAAGCACGAGGAGGCGATCAGTTCCTACCGGCAGGCCGACAGCCCGCCGCAAACCCTCTTCTGGACGGCGGAGTGCCTGGCGAAGCTCGGCAAGCTCGAGCCGGCCGTGTCGCAGCTGAAGGAGGTCGAGAATTTCTTCAAGGACCGTGCGCCGGAGGCGGCGATCACGATCGCCTATCTCTACCGCGACGCCGGGGCCAAGGAAAAATACGTGCGGTCCGTCCGCGGCGTGATCAAGAAATATCCCAAGAGCGGCCAGTCGAGCGAGGCGCACCAGCGGCTCGAGGAAATGGGGCTCCCGATCGGAGGCGGCGTCGATGCGGAGGAATGACGTGGCGAGAATTCAAATGACGATTATGCGACCCGGCGTGCTGGCGATAGCGATCGCGTCGACCTTGCTCTGCTCGCAGTCTGCCGAGGCGCAGCGGCCGCGCCGCTCGCGCGGTGAGGCGAAGCAGGGGCAGGCTGATGGTCAGGCCCCGGCCGATGGCCAGGCCCAGCCGCAGGGGCGGGGCGGGAAGCAGGGAGAGGGGGGCAACTACGCCGCCTTCCAGCTGCTTCGCAAGGGGCAGGAGCTGCTCGACGCGGGCGAGCACGACCGCGGCACGAAAATTCTCGAGACGATCGTCGAGCAGTATCCCACCGATCCGATCCGGTTTCGGGCCTACCTCGCCCTCGGCAGGCATGCGCTCTCGCGCAGCCAGCAGATGGAAGCGATCGGCTACCTCCGCAACCTCAAGTCGCTCGAGCAGCCGGGCAAGGAACTCGAGAAGGAAGACCGCGACCTGTTCCTCGAATCGCTCTACCTGCAGGGCATGGCCTACTTCCAGACGCGGCAATACGCCCAGTCCTTCCCGCTTCTGCGCCGGATCACCACCGATTTCCCCAACACGGTCTGGGCTAATCAGTCGTACTACTACATCGGCATGTGCCACTTCGCGCAGGGCAACTGGAACAAGGCCATCGAGGCGCTCGGCCTCGTCGGCACGTTCGTGGACGACGCGGGCGACGAGCTCGAATTCTGCGAGGCCGGCCGCCGGTTCTACGTCAAGATCCACGACACCGACCTGCCGGTGCTCGCGAATCTCGGCGAGGACGTGAAGGTGACGATCGCCTCCAAGAGCGGCGACAAGGAGACCGTCTCGCTCGTGCCGCTCCCCGGCAACGACCACGCCTCGCTCGGCTCGGTCGCGACGGCGCTCGGCAAGGCGAAGCCCGGCGACGGTACCCTGCAGGTGATCGGCGGCGACACGATCAGCACGTCGTACATCGATGGCAACACGCTCGACGGAGAGAAGAACGTCTCGCGGTCGCGCGACGTGCGCGTGGTGGGCACGGGGGCCGTGGCCTTCACCCGCGGCGACTTCGAGTCGATCGCCGACGCCGCCTTTCCGGGGCAGCCCGTCTTCGTCACGGTTTCCGACGCCGACCTGGATGTCTCCGACGCGGCCGACCCGGCCACCGTCCGCGTGATCGCCCGGTTCAAGGAGGAGGAGGACGCCGAGGAGTCGCTGGCCACGGGAGTGGATCTCGAAAAACTCCTCCAAGGCGAAGAGCAGCGGTGGCGGACCCGCGACGAGATCACCGTCCCGCTCACGGAATTTGTGCCCGCATCCGAAGGGGAGGCGGTGCCGTCGGGCCCCGTGCGCTCCGGCCGGTTCCGCGGGCAGTTCTCGCTCGGCCGGTTCGTCGAGGATCAGCCGGTCGATCAGGCCGACCAGATGCTCACCGTCGCCCTCGGCGACGAGGTCGTGGCGACGTTCGGCGACGAGCGGCACATCGCCGGCACCTCGCCGCGGACGGCCTCGGCGACGATCCTCGTCGGCAGCGAGATCGACAGCCGCCCGCGGGCCGTGCAGTACGAGGTGGCCGATCCGGTGGTCGCGGCGAAGAAGAGCCTCGTCGAGGCGGAGGCCTTCCTCGAACTGGGCCGTATCTTCCGGGCGATGGGGCTCTCGAAGGGTGCGAAGGAGAAGGTGGCCGAGGGGCTCTCGCGGATCGAGCCGATCATCCGGCAGTCGGGGGCGATTCCCGCCTCGCTCACCGAGCAGGCGTTTCGCATCAAGTGGGATCTCCACATCACCGCCAGCGACTACGAGGCGGCGATCAAGACCTGCGAACTGTTCAACAGGCTCTATCCCGAATCGCCGTTCGTAGACCAGGCCCTCCTCCAGATCGGACGCATCAAGGAGGATCAGCGGGATACCGCGGGCGCGATCGCCGTCTACCGGCGGATCCTCGGCCTCAAGGCCTCGCAGATCAAGGCGGAGGCGCAGTATCGGATCGCGCGGGCGCTCGAGTCGCAGGAAACCGAAACCGGGCAGCCGGTGCCTGGGGCGGCCGAGCGGGCGATCGTCGAGTACAAGACCTGCGCCGAGCGGTATCCCGACAGCCCTTATGCCGGGGAAGCCCTCGGGAAGCTGATCGACTACCACGTCGACAAGAAGGACAACGCCGCTGCGAGCGAACTCCTCGAGCAGGTTTTCCAGGATTACCCCGACGCACAGTTCCTCGACAAGATGCTGCTGAAGTGGGTGATGGTGGCCTACCGCATGGGCGACGTACAGAAGGCGCACGACAAGTGCGAGCAGCTGCTCTTCGAATATCCGGCGAGCGCTGCCGCCGAGAAGGGCCGCGCGATCATGCCGAAGATCCAAGCCAAGCTGAAGCCGGCCGGCGGCGGAACCGAATCCGGAAACTGAACACGAACCACCGTGGAGGACTCACGAATCATGAACACCTCGCTTCTTCGCATCGCGGTCGCGGCCTGCCTCGTCGCGGCCCACCTCGTCGCGGCCCACCTCGTCGCGGTCCACGCGGCCGAGCCGCAGCAGGCGAAGCTCTCACCGGACGCTGCCGAGCCACAGGTCGTGGAGTTTCTGTCGCAGGCCGGCAAGAGCGGTGATGCCTATGCCGCCAACATCGCCCTCAAGGCCTGGCTCGCACGCCATCCGTCGCCGGCGGCCGGGGTGCTCGTCGC
Organism: Planctomicrobium piriforme; assembly: GCA_945869735.1. GTDB lineage: Bacteria > Planctomycetota > Planctomycetia > Pirellulales > UBA1268 > QWPN01. Next base: position 60,274 of record CAMBPQ010000006.1, on the reverse strand, counting down.
CGCGGGCGATACGGCCCTCGCTGCGGGCGACCTGCAGGCCGCAGCCTCGCTCTACAAGCGGGGCATCGCCGGGATGCCGGCCGACGAGGCCCGCAGCCGCGTGGCGGCCCGGCTTTACGAGATTCTCGTGGGCTGCCTGCAGAGCAACGACGACGCCTATTCGTTCTTCGTCCGCAACGGCTTGGAGTTGCGGCAGTCGCTCGAGGCCCGGCAGTTCGACGGCTGGTTTTTGGAGCAGGCCGTGGCCCGCAAGGATTCCGTCACGGCGGCGCAGATCCTCGCGGCGGTGATGGCCGAAAAACTGCCCTTGGAGCTCGAACGGAATCTCTACTGGGAGAGTCTCGACGCGACGATGGGCGAGCTCGCCCGCGCCACGCCCGACAGGCATGCCGCGGCGCCGGCGGCCCGGCAGATCGTGGGCCTTGTGCGGGAGAGCCCGCCGCTGGCCGCGCGGTATGGATTCATCACCTCTTGGCTCGAGTTCCAGGCGGCGGTCGCGGGCAAGGATGCGGCCGCGCAGGCCGCGGCGTTCGCTCCCGTCGCGGCCGCGGCCGCGGCCTACGTCGACGCCGCGCCCACGGCCGCCGTGCTCAACGACATGCTCAACACGTTTTTCTGCGGCACCAACGGCCACCAGGCCTGGCAGACGATCGGCGGGCCGATCACCGGCCTGTGGACGGCGTCGTTCGAGAAACTGCCTGACGACGAGAAGGCGAAAGCGATAAACGGCTGGAACGGCTGGTGGAACTTCCAGGCTTCGCCAGAGCAGTGGATGGAACTCGGCGCGAAGTTTCCCGCCGTGTTCCAAAATGCTGCAGGCACCCGCGGCCTGCCGCTGCTGGTCAACAAGCCCGACCCGGCCGTGTTCGCGAAGCAGGCGACGCTGTTCTTGGGCGTCGAGTCCGATGCGGCGAAGGTTGTCAATGCCGTGGCCGCGACGAAGGGCACGGATCTCCCCGCGGGCCTCAAGCATCTCTCGCAGGCCGAAACCTGGCACGGCGAATTCGCCTCCACATGGGGGGCGGCCAACGGGCTGTGGGGTATCTACCGAACGTTTCCGCGGCAGCCCGCGACGACCGACGCCGATTGGAACAAGGCGCTGGCCGCCTGGGCGCCCGAGGGGGTCTACCGCACGCCGATCGCGCTCTTCCAGCCGGAGGCGGCGGCCGGCTGCCTGGCCGTCGCGTTTGCCGCGGCCCCGCCGGAAGACAAGTCGGCATTCGCGGCCGAGTTGCGGCGGCTCGACTGGGTGCCGTGGGACAAGAAGACCCGCACCGCCGCGATCACGCCGGTCCATGCCGCCTTCAAGCAGTGGGCCGAGCAGACCCGCACCCAGCTCAAGAACGCCCAGGCGGCCGCCCAGGCGGCTCCCGCCGACAAGGCGCGGGCTGACGCGGTCGCGACGTGGGAGAAGACGGCCGCGCAGATCGTGCCCTTGGAGGAGGAGTTTAAGAAGGCGTTCGACGTGAACGTGCCGGCCAGCGCCGACTGGGCCAAACTCGCCGACCCGCTGGCGATGCACCTCGGCCGCTGCGTGCAGGCGGCGCGGGAGAAGAAGGCCGATGCCTACGTCGCCGCCGGCCGCGAGGCCTACAAGCTCGTCCGCGGCTTTCCGGCGCAGAAGACGCCGTTCGCCGGGCCGGCGCTCAAGTGGCTGTTGAGCAGCGGCGCCACCGGCCTCGAGATCGCCGACTTCCAAGCCGAGGTGATCGCCGACCAGATCGCATTGTGGCAGCCGGGCAAGCCGACTGCGGCCCTGAAGGCGATCGAGTATGCGCTGGAAAGCGGACGACCGGGCGGCCACTTTTCCAACGTTCCCAAAGACCGCAAGGGCCAGGCTCTCAAGCTCAACGCCGTGATCGGCAAGGGAATCCTCGCGCAGCTGGAGAAGAGCCGATTCGAGCCCGAACTCTTCGGGTTGTTCCGCCAAACGAAGATGGGGGCGGGCTGGCGGGATCAGGAGGCGGGCAAGGAGGTGATGGCCAAGCTCGTCGACACGAAGGCGCTGCTCGTCCACAAGCAGTCCGTCGCCCATGCAAGCGCCACGGCCAGCTACCAGTGGCTGATCCGCAACGAGTTTCAGCCGCTCGCGAAGACCTACCCGCCCGAGACCTATTTCGACGACATGTTCGTCGAGGAGTCGAAGTCGAGCGGCTGGCTCGATTGGCAGTTTTTAAGCTACAGCCCGGATCAGAAGCAGAAGGCGGCGACGCTCGCCGCCGAGATGTTCGCCGGCTTCCCCGGCCTCGCCGCCGGGCCCAACGCCCCGAAGCAGTACGACCGTCTGCCGCAAGTGCTCGTGGCCGGTGACCGCCGCGATGCCGTCACGGGTCCGCCGACGTGGACAGCCGTCGACGTCGGCAACTGGTACGGCCGGGCGCTCGCCGCCCCCGGGGGAGCGGGGGCGAAACTGGTCGCGGCCGCCGAGGAGGCCTGGGGCAAGACCCGCTTCGATAACGTTGCCATGGGCTATGCCTCGATCCCCACCGAGCCGGCGGCGATCGCGTCGTCGGCGGCCCGGGCCGACTACTTCAAGAAGGTCGCGGCCCTCCTCGAGCGGCGCAAGGCCTTTCCGACGCGGACGGCCGCGCCGTCGCTCAGAGCGATCTTCCCCGACAATCCACCGGCCCCCACGCTCACGGCCGACGAGATCGCGGTGGTCACCGCGGTGTTCGACACCCCGCAGCCGTCGAATTGGCCCGCCGAGTGGAATGGTGCGGTCATCGCCCAGGCCCTGCAGGCCGGCGGCCGCGAGGCCGACCTGCCGCGGGTGTTTCGTGGACTCTGGCGGGTTCCGCGGGAGAACAACAACCCGCCGTTCACGGTCCAGCTCGCGGCCATCCCGGTGGGGCTCGCCAGGGCCGGCAAGACCGGCATCGCGGCCGCCATCGCCGAGAGCGGCCTGCAGATGCTCGGCTCGTTCCTGCCCGACGGCGCCCGCAGCCCGCTGGCGGCGATCCGCACCGACGCCCTGCTCGCGCTCGGCGGCGGCAACCCCGTGCCGCGGAACGATCCGCGGTGGGCGATCTACGAGGCACAGGTACAGCTGGCCGCCGGCAAGCCGCAGGGGGCCTGGCAGCTCTATATGACCAATCCCGCCATCGTGACGCAGATCTACAAGGAGCTGAATCCTGACTTCACGGCCTGGCTCATCCGCGAGAACACCGCGACGGGCAACTACGACCGCGCCCGCGAGCTCGGCCAGCTCCTGCTCGCCTGGACCGAGTCGGCGCCGGGCGTGCTCGCCGCGGAGGCCCAGGCCGGCCTGCTCGTCGCCTATGCCGACATCGCGCTGGCCCGCCGCGAAGATGCCCAGGCCCGGGCCCTCGACGAGCGGCTCGCGGCGGCCAAGGAATTCGACGGCTCGGCCGGCAAGGCCGACGCTGAATTGCGGGTGGCTGAGGTCGACCGGCTCACCCGGCAGTTCGACCGCGCCCGCGAACAACTTCAGCGGCTTTCGCGGCGGCCCGACAGAAACCTCCAGGCAGAGGCCCTCTATCAATTGGCACTCTTGAAAACCGACCAGGAGGAGATCGAGGAGGCGGCCGGTTTCCTCCAGGAGGTGTTCACTCGGGTGCCCAACCACGTGGGCGGCCGGATCCTCGAGGGCAAGCTCAACCTCCTGCGCCGCAGGTACGACGTGGCCGCGAAAGTGAAGCTCGGCGTGCTCGGCGACAAGAAGTTCCTCATCCCCGGCAAGCCGCTCGAGGTGGACCTCGAGGATCGAAACCTCGCCGTCGTCGGCAAGGCCGCGCAGATCGAGATCCGCGCCTGGACGGCCAGCGGCGACGAGGAACGGTTCAACCTCTTCCCGGTCGGCGATTCGAAGACCCGGTTCACCGGCCAGATTCCCACGCAGCTCGGCCCCCCCACCAAGGGCGACCACGTGCTGCAGTTGGTCGGCGGCGACACCGTCCGCTACACGTTCGCCGAGTCGTTTACCGCGGGTTCCAAGGGCAACGTGGAGGAGCCGGCGGCGATGACCGTCGTCACCGACGCGGAAGTCTTCGCCTCCAGCGGCGCGATCCTCACGAAGGAGGAGCTGGAGAACAGGGCCCTCGAGAAGATGATCCGCGCGAAGCTCGAGCTCGACCAGGGCGCGCCGCAGAGCACGTCGCTGGCCGCGAACCGCAGCGAAGACCAGGTCAAGCCCGGCAACCCCGTGAACATCCGGGTGGTCGATCCCGACCGCGGCACGACGCCCCAGCCCGACACGATCGCCGTCCGCGCGACGACCGCCAGCGGCGACAGCCTCGTGGTGAAACTCACGGAGACGGGCCCCTACACGGGCGTCTTCGAGGGCCAGGTGCCCACCAGCTCCGGGCAGGCGACGGCCTACGCCTCTGATTCGACCGAGGGCAACGATCCCAATAACGTCATTGGACCCGCGTCGGGCACGCCCTGGATCGGCCTCGCCGACAACAAGCGGCCGAAGACATTCGCCGTCGATCTCAACGACAACGTCGCCCTCGGGAAGATGACCGTCGCCGCGAATGTTCCCGGCCGCAAGCTCAAGGACGTCTACGTGCAGACCTCGCTCAACGGCCGCGACTTTCGCACCGTCGGCCAGTGGCGGGCCGACGGCAAGGCGACGTTCGTGCCGTGGGACGGCGGCCCGCGGGCGGAGTTCGCGCGGATGGTCGGCCAGCCGGTGCCGTTCGGATCGCCCGCGCAGTTCGCCGACTACCTGGAGAAGGGCCGGCTGGCGACGGGTTCGCCGCTCGTCTTGGGAAAGATCGACTCGCTCGCCGTCGGCCCGCTCGACCAGACCCTCAACGGCCTGGCCGGACCCATGCAGATCAATTCGAATTGGTACGTCGGCCACTGGGTCGCGGGCTTCGAGATCGACAAGCCGCAGACGCGGTCGTTCACGCTCGATCCCAAGGGCAATCCGGATCACCACAAGTATGTCTTCGCGATCGACGGCAAGTCTTCGGCGAATCCGCAGGCGCCCCTGAAGATCGAGCAGGTCCTCACCAAGGGCGTGCATCGGATCGACGTCTACGTGTATGCCTATCAGCACGACCCGTTCAAGTTCGAGGTGCTCATCGACGCCCCGGAGGCCCCGTTCACCGCCTCGATCCCGAAGGAGACGTTCTCCATCGAGAAGCATCCGGCGGTCGCCGAGGCGTTCGGCACGGCCCCGGCCGAGATCAAGTCGAATGCCGACGGCTCGGCGTTCGAGGTGGCCTTCGCGAAGGGCTCGCGGGCCCGCGTTGTGCGGCTCCTCCTCGCCGATTTCGAAACGGACGCGCCAGCGATCAATACCATCGCCCTCGTCGATGCCAAGGGCAAGAAGGTGCTGCCGACGGAGCGGAGCTTCCTCGACGTCGCCAAGAATGACGTGCTCGAGATCATCCCGGGCGACAAGCTCACGGTGATCTACGAGGATCCGACGGTGATCACGAAGGAGCGGGCCACACAGGAGAAGTTCCTCACCGCCACGTTCACCAACGCCGAGGTCTCGGCCGCGTTCGTCGAGTTTATCGAACATAACGGCGAGCGGCGGACCCGGTACGTGCCGATGCGGCGGTTCGCGGTGGGCGACACGGTGAAGATGTTCATCGGCGACCCCGACATGGACACCTCGCCCGAGCCCGACCGCGTGAGCTTCACGGTAAAGGCGGGCCGCGGCAAGCCGATCACCGTCGAGGCCCTCGAGACGGAGCCGCACTCCGGCATCTTCATCGGCACGGTCTTTCCGGTGGCCGGGGAGCCGCAGCGGCCGACGGAACTGACGGTGGAGCCGGGCGAGGACCTGCGCATCGCCTATCTCGACGGCGAGAACACCGATCCCGGCATCCCCTGGGAGCGGACGAGCCTAGTCGAACAGTCCGGGGCCGACGACGCACAGCTGCGGGTCTTCGACGTGGCCAGTCGTCCGCTCGACGAGGCGGAGCGCAAGGCCGTCGTCGTGACACGGGAGGTGGGCCGCCGGTTCGGCGAATTCGTGCCCGTGACCCGGGAGATCGTGGCCGTGCGGCCGGACAGGATGGCCGAGGCCGACAGCCCGGCACAGGTGCTCGTTGACGGCCCGCTCCTCGTCGAATTGCTCGCGCCCGCGATCGCCAAGAGCGCTGAGAGCATGGCCGAGATCTTCGTGCAGACCGAGGCGGGCCGCGAGAAACTCGGGCGGCCGGTGGGCGAAGGGGAGTTTCCGCTCGACGTGCCGGGCACCATCCGGCTCATGCGGCATCCGGGCGACGTGGGCGGCATCCAGCCGCCCCCCGGCGTGAGCAACGTAGTGGTCCGCGGCAACCGCTTCGCGGTCGATCCGCTCGCCGAGGGCCGCTACGTGTTCCTCGTGAATAAGGAGCTCGGAGCCGTGCCGGACGAGCCGGACGAGTCGCTCACGACGGAAAACGACTTCAGACTGCGATATGAACCCCCCACGCTCCAGGTGCGTGGCAACGACACGATCTACGTCGGCTATCGCTCTACGGCCAAGGACGGCGGCGAGAAGTGGATCGTCCAGCCGGTGAAGCTCACCTCCGACATCATCTTCGACGTCATGGACGACCGTTATCAGAACGCGGTCGTGGGGACGTTCGTGGGCGACAGCCTGCACGTGCGGCTCATCCATCCGTCGCTCGATGTGTCGGACGACAAAGACACGGCGACCGTGCGGCTGGCCGCTTCGGGCGGCGGTGAACTGGAGTTGCAGCTCGCCGAGACGTTCGGCCACTCGGGCGTCTTCAAGGGAGTGGTCAGGCTCTTCTACCGCGACAACGAAGCCCCGGTCGCGGCCGACGCCCCGGCGACGGGCGACCGTGGGCTGCCGGTCGCCTACGGCGAGACCGTGAAGATCCGCTACGAGCCGCCGGCGGGCGAAGCCATCGAGCGGACGGTGGAGATCTTCAAGGGGGGCGACGGCCGGATTGTGCCGTTTACCAAGCGGTTCAACGATCCCACGATCGCCGTGCAGACGCAGTTCACGGTAGCGGAGGCCTGGTTCGAACTGGCCAAGCGGCACCGCGAGCTCGGCCAGGAGAGCCTCGCCCGCCGCGAGATCACCCAAGGCAAGAAACTGCTCGAAGAGGCGATCCGCGACTATCCCGACACCGAGGCCCGGGCGCAGGCCGACTACCTGCTGGCGAACCTCTCGTTCGAGTTTTCGAAGGAGGCCGCCAACGAGGATGTCAAGCGGCAGCATGCCCTCGATGCCGTCGCCCGGTTCAGCAACATCGTGTCGAGCCATCCCGACAGCGAGTATGCCCCGAAGAGCCAGTACAAGAAGGCGCTCGTGCTGGAGACGCTCGGCGACATCGACCAAGCCTGCGAGGAGTACGTCAAACTCTCCTACCGCTACCCCGACAACGAGCTCGTGGCAGAGACGATCGCCCGCCTCGGCCAATACTTCCTCGCCAAGGGGAAGCAGCTCGACGAGGAGTCGAACGCCCAGACCGACCGGGTCGAGAAGGAGAAGGTGGCGATCAGGGGCCGCGAGATGTTCACGACGGCCGCCGAGGTCTTCGGCCGGCTGAGCGAGCGGTTCCCGCGGCATTCGCTCGCTGCCAAGACGAAGATGCTCTCGGCCCAGTGCTACATGCGGGCGAAGGACTTCAAGCGGGCGCAGGCGGGCTTCGAGGGGATCGCCAAGGACCCGCAGACGGAAAAAGACCTTGCCGCCGAGGCAATGTATTGGGCCGGCGACGTCTGCCTGCAGCAGAAGGACCCCAAGAACGCCTACCGCAACTTCAAGAAGCTCACCTGGGACTTCCCCGAGAGCAAGTGGGCCAAGTTCGCCCGCGGCCGGCTTTCGGAAGATGCGATGGTGACTGTCGAGGGGCAGATGGAGAACGAGGGGCAATGACCGCCACGCTCAACTCCGTCGAACCGACGGCCCTGCCCGCCGCCGTCCGCGATCTGCTGGCCGCCCACGGTCTCGGCGACGCGCCGGTGCAGTTCGCGGCCCCCTCGGCGACGCGGATCGACACCGGCGGCTGGCTGCGGGGCGGGCAGGTCTGGGCGGCGGTGGTCGGGAAGAGCTTCGTGCTCGCCGCGGCCGGCCCGCGGCCCTCCCTGATCCAGCTGCCGCGCGCGGCGCTGTCCCGCGCGGTCTACAACCACGTGACCGGCGAGCTCGGCTTTCCGCCCGTTCCCTCCGGCCCCGACATTCCTCCGGTGCGGCTCGATCCGCTCCTCGCGCGGGCGCTCGTGGCGCTCGCCAGTCCGTCCACCCCGACTTCCCCAGGAACCCCTTCCGATGCTTGAAACAATCATCAAGGGCGGCTCTATGATGGCGCCGCTCATGCTGCAAAGCGTGCTCGCCGTGGCCGTCGTCATCGACCGCTGGATCGCCTTCTCCCGCAACGACAAGGTCGACTCGCGATCGCTGCGGTCGAAGGTGCTCGAACTGCTCGCCGGTGGCAAGGTCGGCGAGGCGATGTCGCTGTGCGCGAGCACGCCCGGGCCGGTGTCGGCGGTGATGCTCGCGGGCCTGCAGGCCTATGCGAAATTCGCGCGGGTGACGGCGGGCCGTCCGGAGATCTGCCGCGCGCTCGTCGAGGACGCCATGGAAAACTACTCGCAAGTCGCCTCTTCGGCGCTCAACAAGCGGCTCGGAGTGCTCTCGTTCGTGGCGGGCTCCGCGCCGCTGCTCGGGATGCTCGGCACCGTCACGGGCATGATCAGCGCCTTCGCCGGCATGGCCGTGGGCGGCGTGTCGAACGAGACGGTCTCGGCGGGCATCTCCGAGGCCCTCATCACGACGGCCGCGGGCCTCATCATCTCGCTCATCGCGGTGGTGCCCTACCACTATCTCACCTCGCGGGCCGGCGCCGTCGAATCGGAGATGGTGGAGGCGGCCTCCGAACTGCTCGACTACATCACGCTCCGCCAGGGGGCCGCGACCCAGCCCCGGCCGGCCGCTGGAGCCTCCGCTGCCGTTGCCGTTGCCGCCCGACCCGCCTCGCCAGCCTGACAAGGTCACCCTGCCATGCCCTTCGTCCGGCGCAAGGAAAAACGCGAACTCGAAATCCCGACCGATTCGGTGTCGGACATCGCGTTTTTGCTGATCATCTTCTTCATTCTCACGACCACGATGAGCAAGCTCACCGGGTTCACGGCGGAGCTTCCATCGGGTGCGGCCGCGCAGCAGCAGGCCGCGAAGACCGATGCGAAGACCCCTACCGTGCAGATCACCAACGGCAAGCTGCTCTTCAACGAGCAGGAGGTGTCGATGGCCGCCCTCCAGGAGCGGCTCCTCGACCTGCAACTCGCCAAGAAGCAGGGGGAGGAAAGGGTGGTGATGCTCGAAACAGCCGGCAAGGTCGACTACCAGATCTACTACGAGACGATGGCCGCCATCAGCGCGGCCGGCGGCATCGTGGCGATCGTGGAGGAGGGAGAATGAAACTCCGCAAGTCGCGCCGCGTCGCCCCCGCCGTGCCCCTGGCGAGCATGGGAGACATCGCGTTTCTGCTGACGATCTTCTTCATCCTCACGAGCAACTTCGCAAAGGACGACACGCGAAACATCAAGCCGCCGAACGCGCGGGAGCTCGCGCAACTGGAGAATCAAAATGTGTCGGTGTCAATCGACGCCGATGGCGGCGTCTTCTTCAACGGCCGGCCGGTCGCCTCCCCGGCCACGATCGAGGCCGGCGTCGCCGGCTTTCTCGCCGGCAAGAAAGATATGAAGGACCGGATGGTGGTGTTTCGCTGCGACCAGGGCGTCGACAAGAAGGTGTTCGAGCCGGTGCTGGCGGCGATCTCCAAGGGCGGAGGCGTGATCGCCGCCGTCGGGCAGGCATCGCAGGCGAAACCGTAAACGAAACCGTAAACGAAAAAATAGAACGACAGGACATCAAGAAAGAGGAAACCATGACCGCTCCATCCCCCCGCGCCGCCACGTCGGCCGATCAGATCTCGCCCGACGACCTGCTCTTGGGCTTCTCCAAAAGCCACCTCGTCCGCTGGTTTCTGGCAGCGCTTGTGCTCCATGCGATCGTGATCGGCGGGTTCTCCGTCGGCACGGTTCGCGACTGGCTCGACCCCGAGGGGGCGAAGGTGCGGAAGGAAGCGGCGATTGCAGCCGTGAAGGCCGCCTCCGCGCCGGCCGAGGCTGCCGCATCGCAGCCTGCCGAAGGGCAGCCCGAGGCCAAGCCCGCCGAGCCGCAGGCCGGCGCTGAGGCAAAGACGCCGATCGAAAAGGCCACGACCGAGGCGGCCAAGCCCGAGGAGATCCCCTCCGCCCCCGACGATCTCGGGTTGAGCATCGAAGATACCAACCCCAACTGAGGCGGCGGTGCGTCTTTCCCCCTCCATTCTCGCGCGGGCCACGCTCGCCGCGACGCTCCTGGCGCTCGCGGCGATCGGCGGCGCATGCGCCTGGCGGCTGTGGCAAGCGGCCGACTGGCTCGCCGCGCTTCATCCCGGGCTCGTGGAGCCGTTTGCCACCGATGGGGTGACCACGCACGCCCAGGGCGTGGGAGTCTTGCTCGCGGTGGCGGCCGTCGTGGCCGTAGCCGGCGGCCTCGCCGCGTTCCTGCCGGGGAGGTTTGCGCTGCGGCTGGTGCGGTTGGGTTTCTGGACGAGTTACCTGGGGCTGGCGGCCTGGCTCGTGCTGGTCACCCGCGGCGTCGGCGTGATCGGCGAAAAGAAACTCATGGTCGACGGCCTGCAGCAGGATGCCGTCACGCTCTTCACGCTCTGGTGGAGCCTCGTCGGGCCGGCGCTATTGACGCTGGCGATGGCCCTCTTCGGCCACGTGCAGAGCTGGCGGGGATCGACGATCGCGTCGTTCGCCCGGCGCCGCAGCGACGCGGGCGAGCCCCCGGCCGCGGTCGGCGACGTGATCGTGGAGAACGTCCGCACCGGCGGTGCCGATCCGCTGTTTCGCAAGAGCTGGCTCGGCAGCTTCTGGAGCCACATGCTCCTGATCGTGATCATTCCGTGGCTCATGCAATACATCGGCTGCCGCGAGCGCTACAACGTGCCGCACGGCTCGGGCGAGGAGGCGGTGGCTGCCGTCGTGCAGGTGGCCAAGCCGGTGAAGAAGAAAAAGAAGCGGTACATCCTCAACCTCAACTCGGCGATCATCCTCTCGAAGCCCGACCTCGACAAGGATTCCGAAGTCGAGGAGACGGTGGAGAAGGCCTCCGAAATCACCTACACGGCCGACACGGGTTCGGCCCAGGCCCGCGCGGCGGGCAAGATGGGGAAGGGGGGCGGCAAGGAGGGCGGTTGGCCCGACGGCGTGGGGAAGGATCCGGTGCGGTTCTTCCGGATCAAGCACAACGGCCCCGGCTGGGACGACGGTATGGACGAGGCGTCGCGGGCCGACATGAACTTCATGGAGGAGTTCAAGAAGGTGACCGGCTTCAAGATCGCCAAGGTGCCCGAGGCCCGCACGATCCAGCAGCTGCGGAACTTCGACAAGGGATTCGCGCCGCCGTTTTTGTATCTCACCGGCGCGGGCTCGATCCCGGTCTCGGCGGGCGACGTCAAGGTGCTCCGCGACTATCTCCTTGATGGCGGCATGCTCTTCGCCGATGCCGGTAGCCCGCACTTCCACAACAGCTTCACCGCCCTGATGGCGGCGGTGTTTCCCGACCGGCAGCTCGTGACCATCGCCGACGACGACCCGATCTTCCAGGGGCCGTTCACGTTTCCCGACGGCGCTCCACCGCTGTGGCATCACGGCGGCGACCGGGCGCTCGGCGTGAAGCACCAAAACCGCTGGGCTGTCTTCTACCACCCCGGCGACATCAACGACGCCTGGAAGACCGGCGGCTCGGGCATGAGCCGCGAGCTGTGCGAGCAGTCGTACCGGCTCGGCGTGAACATCATCTACCACGCCTTCACCAACTACCTCGACATGACGCGAAAGCACCGCAAGTGACGTCGACATTCGCCATCCTCTGGGAGACCTTCGGCCTCTTGGGCCTCGCTTCGGCGGCGGCCTGGGCGGGCGCATTCTGTTTCCTCGTCGCCGGCATCGCCCACCGCCACCGCTGGCCCCGCCTGGTCGCGGCTGCGGGGCTGGCAGCCGCTGGGGTCGTGCTCGCTGCGGCGACGTCGACGAGCATTCGCTCGATCGAGATCGACCGCTCGGCCGAGGTGCTCGCGGCCGAGGCTGCGGGGACGCAGGCGGTTCAGGAAAAGCTCCGCGGCCGGGCCGCGAACATCCGCTTCGCGGAAGACACCGCGGCCGACCAGGCCGACGTGGCGGGCGTGACGGTGGCCGAGGAGGAGGGGGCCTACGAGCGCGCGGTCGAGGAGCAGCTCGAGAAGATTCCCGCCTACCGCGCCCGGGGCAAGAAAGCCCGTGCCTCCGTGAAGGTGGCAGCCACAGGTGATACGGCTGCCCCGAGCAGCGACGCGGAGGCGACTGACGCCAGCGGCGCCGATCCGGCCGCGGCCGATGTCGAGCCGGAACGCGACGTGCGGAAACTGCCGGAATCGCAGCTCGTGGTCGCCGACCGTTTCGATCGCGGCAACCGGGGCGTGGCATGGACCGCGCTTGTCGTCGCGCTCGGTCTCGTTGGCATGGAATACGTCCGCCGATTTAACAGCACGTTCGATCCCGTTTGGCCCCTGCCGCTCGCGGGCACGCCCGTCGACGGCCTCGCCGGCAAGGAACATGTGGTGTCGCTCCCGCCGGGGGGATTCGAAGCGCTGCCCACTTGGCTCGAGTCGCTTGTGCGGCGCGGGGAATCGTTCCTCTTGTTTGCGGCGGCCGACCCGCTCGCGGGGCGGTCGGAACTGCCGTGGGTGTCGCTCGGGCGGTTTGGGCTCTCCACACCGGTGCGGAATTTTTCAGCCGTGGAATTGGCGGCCGATCCGTCGCTCGCAGAGCTCGCCTTCGAATCGGCATGGTTCGGTCGCGGCTGCACCGTGATCACGGGAGAAAAAGCCGCGGGCGACGTGCTCGCCCGGTTCGCGGCGTCGCTCGAATCGCGGCGTCGCTGCCGCGCGGCTGCCGGCCGCACGCTCGACATCATCTGGGCGATTGACGCCGCACCGCCTGCCGAGGCCGCCGCAACGATGGCGAGACTCGCCGCCGCCACGAACATCCGCTGGTCGCGGCCCTAGCGGAACATTTGCCAACGCTCCACGCTCGAGCGTCTTGTCGAGCAGTTTCTTTGCCACGAGGTCCGCCACGAGGGCCGCGGCCGCGCTCCCGTCCCGGATTGTTGATCGGATTGTCGATTGTTCAGCGAATCTCGAGCACCTGGCCCTGCGATGCGAGCAGCCCGCGGAGTGCGGGATAGTCGACGTCCTGCACGGCTGATCCAGCGCGGGTCGCGAGAACGGCGGCGTCGCCGAGCAGCATGAACACCGGCTCCATGCGGACCGAGCCGTAGGCAATGTGGCTTGCCGACAGGCAGACCGGCACGAGCAGGTTCGTGCACTCCGCCCGCTTCGGCACGAGCGACCCGTAGCCGATCTGGTCGGGCCGCTTCGGGTGCACGCCGATGTCCCCCTCGTTCTGCACCGAGCCCGCGGGCGTCACGTAACGGCGGACGTTGTGCGAGTCGAGCGTGTAGGAACCCATGCCGATCGGCTCCTTCACAGCGCGGTTCCCGAGGCAATCGTGTTCCGTGAGCACGTCGTCGCCGAGCATCCGCCTCGCCTCGCGGATGTAGAGTTGCGGCGACCAGTGGCCGTTGTCGGCATACTCGTCCTTCGGCAGGCCCCAGGTCTGCATCTTCGTGCGGATGTCGGCCGGCACGCGTTCGTCGTGCGCGAGAAACCAGAGCAGCCCCAGCTGATACCGGGCGTGGTCGGCAATGATCTCCCGCCGCCGTTGGTGCGACGCCTCGGGGTAGTCGTAGTTGGCGCCGATGTGGTCAAAGCTGAACGGGCCGTGGTTGTTGGTGTCGGTCTTGCGGTTAGGAATGGCGTCGAACTTGTCGAAGACTTCTCGCCAACCGGCCGCGAAGGTCCTGGCAAGCAGTTCGTAGGTGCCGGGGTCGTAGCCCGCGGGCTTTTCCAAAGGCACGCGGTTGTCGGGATGGTCGGTAAGGCACATCCGGAAGCAGTAGGCCTGCACCCGGGTATCCCCCTCGCCCCGGGTGCCCGGAGGATCGGCGGAGACCAGCGGCAGCAGGCCGCTGGCGGGATCGCCCGGCTGCCTGAACGGATCGACCGGCATCTTCCAGTAGTGGCCGTGATGGAGGATGCCAACCTGGTTGCCGTTCCACTCCTCGCCGTAGACGCTGTTTGCCTCGCGTCCCACGTGATACTTCACGCCGGCGGCCGCCATCAGGTCGCCCTCGTAGGTGGCGTCGATGAAGACCTTCCCCGCGAACCGCCGTGAGGGGCCATACGGCCCGGCGAGCGTGGTGATCGCCACGATCCAAGGGCCCGCGCCGACCTCGCCTCGCGCCCTCATCACGACACCGTTCTCACGATCGAGCAGGGTATTGCGCACGACCTCGACGTCGTGCTCCTCGAGCCACTGATCAAAAATTCGTTCGGCGACGTGCGGCTCGAAGAGCCACATCGATTGATCGCCCACGTCGCTCTTCGTCACGCCCTGCCCGAGCCCGGCGAAGGACTCTCGTGGCTGCCACTTCCAGGCCTCGGGTGACTAATAGTGCTTCCAGACGCGGTGGTAAAACTCCCGCGCGAGGCCGCCGATCGCGCGGGTGTTGCCGCTGTCGGTGTAGCCGAGGCCGCCGCTTGAGAGCCCGCCCGAATACTTGTCAGGCGAGATGACGACCACGCTCGCGCCGAGCATCGCCGCCCGGATGGCCGCCACCACCGCGCCGCTCGTGCCGCCGTAGATGACGACGTCGTGCGTCTCGCCCGGGCCAAGACGCCGCGGATCCTGATGCTTGTCGCCGGGTGCCGGCGTGTCCTCGCCCCGCCCGGCGAGGCAGATGAGTAAGACGAACGCAAAGGCTGTCGCGACGCGGGTCGAGGTTTGCATTCGGCAATGCATACCCTTGGATTGGAAGCTGAACAGGAGGGTAACACCTCGGCCAGAAGGAGGCTCGGTGCAGCGATGACCAATGGCAAACACGCGCCGCCGAGCAGGGCCAGTCGATGGCCAACATGATTCGCGCCTGCGTCGACGAAGCGCTTCCAAAGGTTGGTCGCCGCGATCCAGCGGAGCGGAAGCAACGGGCTCTCGCCGCGATCGGCAGGCTCGGGAAGGGCCCGGCCGACCGGTCCCGGCTGATGCTCCTCATGATCCGCCCCGCCAGGCCGACGCTTGCCGAAGTGCCATTGGCCGACCCTATCCTTACTAAGGCCTCGGCAGCATGAACCCCGACCTGCTGAGTTTCGTGGTGATGCACGAGCGGAAGCCCCGCCGGCAAGCGGAATTTGGCCGTATCGCACCATCACCGTAAATACGGAATTGCAGATGCCATATTTACGGCTGCGCTGATTGTATGAAAACAACGATCGACATACCTGACGAAATCTTCCGGCTCGCGAAGGCCCGAGCGGCTCTTATCGGCGTCAGTCTGCGGCAGTTCGTGACCGACACTCTACGTGCCCAACTCGAGCGCGAAGAGAAGCGGGCACGGGCAACAGAACCGCCCTGGATGAACGGTTTCGGGGACGGGAGCGATTTACCGAAAATGGGTCCTGCCGCCGATTTCCCCGGAAGATCCAGACACACCTCGGTGAACCGCTCGAGCCGCCTCCCGTCTCGCCGGCCCGCGACCCACCGTCGGACTGGGCCGAGCTCGTTCAGGCCCATGATGACCGCGACGTCTATCAAGCGTCGCCCGCCGAGATGACTGCGATCGACATCCGCAGCCTCTGAGCCGTGCCGGACGCGAGGCGGACGTCGGAGCGATCGATGCCCATGCCGAAGGCGACGGTGGCTACCACGACGTCGGTCGTCTCGCTCACCAGCGGCGGCAGTTGGTAGCAGAGGCTTTTTCCACCGCCGGTCGGCATCACGACGAGCGAGTCGCAGCCGGCGAGCGCGGCGTCTGCCTGCAGCGGCCGCAGCGTCTCAAAGCCCCACCAGCGGGAGAGGATCTCGCGGATGCGGACGTTCTCGATCGGCTCTGTGGCAGTGTCGGCCAACCCTGGCACGGATGCGCCTTATTGGGGTGACTGCGAGCGCCACAGGATCGCAGAGGGCCCGGAACCAAATCTCTCGGTCGTTGGCTCTTTGCCGGCCCCGGTCGTACGCGGCGCACCTGCCTCAGCCGTCGGAATCACGGCTTCGTGGGGATCACCGACGCGTGGCCGCTGACGCACCGCCATGCTCCGTCCTTGAGCACCCACACATTCGTGAACCGCGATGCCCGCTCGAAGGGCTTGCCGTCCTTGTCTTGCCCGGCCTCTTTGTAGTCGCCGACGTCAACCGCCACCGTGCCGCCGCCATACACCCGCACGTCGATCGAACTGGCCTCCGAGACGGTGTGCCGCTCGCCGCCCGACTTGAGCGAGGCGATCCCCTCCGCCTTCGTGAAGCGGTGGCCCGAGGGCTCGACGTAGACGAAATCAGGGGCCCAGATCCGTTCGAGGATCGAGGTGTCGTTCTTCAGATACGCGGTCGACCACTGAGAAGAGAGGTCCTTGATGCCCGCTTCGATGGCGGCTTCCCGGGCCGGAGTGACGGCCGTGGCGGATTGGGCAAGGGCAACGCTGCCACAGGCAAAAGCGATCGAGAGGGACAGCAGGCCGCGGGTAATGATCTGTGAGGGCACCATGGTGGTCGACTCCGTTGTGAGGGAATGTGCGTCGCCGTGAGAATATCAGAAAGGAGTTGCGTCTCGGGACGTTACCTCTCGGACACGTTGGAAACTTGCCGCCACGGGGCGACTGGTGCAATGGTCGTGACGCCCGGGGCGCGGTTATTGCTTGGCCAGCGCGTTAGGATACGCCGACGGCACCTACTGGATCATGGGGCGGATCGACGACGTGCTCAACGTCGCCGGCCACCGGCTCTCGACGATCGGGCAGGTTCTTATCCGAAGAGCGCCCACGCCTGCTGCAGTGTGGTCCAGAGGCCCCAGGCCAGAGGCACCGCCACGAGCAGCCACAGGCTCACGAGCAACCCGATTCCGCGCTCGGCATAACGAGTCATCATCTCCGTGGCCTGGCTCGCCGGCGGTGATGAAGAGGCAGCGGCCGGTCCAGCAGCCTTCGTCGAAACCATCTCCACCGGCCTGACGAGCAGATTGCAGACGAAGCCGATCGCCAGCAGGCCCGCCAGCAGGATCATCGTTCGGTCGTAGGCGGCGCTGCGGGGCACGCCCGCCCGCACCTGCTGCTCGTTGACGTAGTTCACGAGCACCGGCCCGAGAACTCCCGCGACGCTCCATGCTGTGAGCAGCCGGCCGTGGATCGCGCCCACGAAGCGGGGCCCAAAGAGGTCGGTCAGGTCCGAGCGGGTGCGCTGCCGCGTGATCCGGTGGTTCAGGCTTGCGGGCCTGCTCAACGCCGCGGCCGCCGCCGACATGCTCGCCTGGGAGAACAGCGGGTTTTCCATCGACGCGAGCGTGCGGATCACACTCATCGACCGCGACGTGCCGAGCTATTTTCAGAGCTTGGAACACCTGCTTCGATACTGCGCCCGGCCATCCTTTGCCCTCGAGCGACTCTCCGTGACTCGCGGCCCAGACGGCCGCATCGCCAAAGTCCACTACCTGCTCCCCCGACACAAAGCCACCAACTGGGTCGGGCCCGGCCGCGGCCGAAAGTCCACGCGGCCGGGGGCCAACGGCGTTGTCGAGTTCACGCCGTTTGAGTTCTTGGACCGGCTCGCCGATCTCGTGCCCCCGCCGCGGAAGCACCGGCATCGCTACCACGGGGTGTTTGCACCCAACCACAAGCTCAGGCGGGCCGTCACGGCGCTGGCAATCGGGAATGTCGGCAAGCGGCAAGACGCCGCGACCGGCGGACATACGGACGACGGTCGCGCCACAGGAGGCTGTTGTGACGCGCATCGAAAGCCCCGCTCGCACGACACGTCGCGGATTGCGTGGGCCAAGCTCATGGCGCGGGTAGGGGAGGAGTTTCCGCTTGCGTGCCCAGCGTGCGGCGGTGACATCCGGCTGATCGCGTTCAGACTGCTTTCCGAGTGCGAAACCATCCCTGGCCTTCGCACTCTTGGCAACCTCCGGTTGCTGCGGACTTCCTGTCCGCGAGCCGGGGCCGATCCGGAAGATTCTCACACACCTCGACGAACCACTCGAACCGCCGCCGGTGTCGCCCGCTCGTGGCCCGCCCACCGACTAGGACGAGCTCGTGCAGGCCCATGACGACCGGGCATTCTTCCAAGCGACGGATAGACGAGCTGCCCGTGATCGACATTCACAGCCTCTGAGCGGTGCCGGGTGCGACCCACGCATGTCGGGAAACTGCGAACTGGGACGGGGTCTGCGCAGCCGCGAGAAAAACGCCACCGAAGCGGCCGCGGGGCGTTTTGAGAAACCCGCTCCGGACGCCAAGGCCGCTCCTCCCGAGGCTCACGAGTCGATCATCAGCCGGAAGACCGTTGAGGAAGTGCCATTGACCGGGCTATCCTTCATCCTTTGCGATGGTGTCGTTTCGTACGATAAGGCAAGTCGGGGCGACACGATTCGAACGTGCGACCTCTACGTCCCGAACGTAGCGCTCTAGCCAGGCTGAGCTACGCCCCGATCTCGTGCGGCGAGACGCATCGCTGCCGATGCCCGCACGTGGGAGAGACCAGAAGAATACACGCTTCAGCGGCCCGGGACAACGCCGTTCCCCGCGGCCCCCGCCGGGGCCGAAATGCCCTATTCAGTAGCCTGCACGCAGACAAGTTCCCGGTCGTTCCTCGCAAAAACGCATCCTCCCGCGAACGCAGGGTGACTCCAGACAACCTCGCGGCCGAAGCACTCGTTCGTCGGGTCGAGCAGATGCATGCGGCCGAGTTCTTCGTATCTGTCCGCAGAAAGCCGCGTGAGGATGAGGTCGCCCGTTTCGCTGAAGATCCAGACCCTCGATGTGGCGGGCGGGTCGGAGGCAACGGCCTCGGCCTGCCGCACGAGAAACGCCGTGCCGTGCTTTCCTCGGCGCGGGCCGCCCGTGGTTGGCTCCGCGGTCTCCCAGAGCCGCCGGCCCGTTTCGAGTTCGACCGCCGTGAGCATGCCCGTGTCGCAGTCGCAACCGTAGAGCGTGTCGCCCGCGATGAAGGGTGTGCTATTGGCACAGTAGACGGCCGATTTCGGCTCACCCCGCCAAAGGATGCTTGCCTCGGGCACGTCGGCGGCCAGCGCAAAGAGCGCCCCGACCCGACCGATACCGCTGGCGAAGAGCACGCGTCCACGCTTCGTGTCGGCGACCTGCGGCGCCATGATCGACATCCCATACATCGGCTTGAGCGGTTTCGTCCAGAACGGCCGGCCTGTCTGCGGGTCGAGGCTGTTGAGGTTGTCGGCGTCCCAGATCATCAGTTGCCGCACGCCGGCGCTTTCGATCATCGTCGGCGGGCAGTAGCCGCTTTCACTTGCGGAGAGTGCCTTCCAGCGCTCTGCGCCCGTCTTTCTGTCGAAGGCGACGGCCACGCTGCCCGGACCGCCCACGAGGCACACGAGCAGCTCGCCCTCCACGAGCGGATGTCCACAGAATCCCCAGATCGGGGTCGGGGCCGCATAGTCCCGCTTGAAGTCTTTCGACCACAGCGGCTTGCCCGTCGCGGCCTCCAGGCAGAGCAGGTTGCCCTCGGCGCCGAGCACGTACACGCGGCCGTCGGCCACCGTCGGCGTGCAACGCGGACCCGACGCGTAGGAAATCGAATAGGCGCAGTCGGCCTCGTGCTTCCAGAGCAGTCGTCCGGTCGCCGCGTCGAGGCAGAGGGTGCGTTCGCTCCCCGTCAGTAGGGAGCGATCGTTGGGTCTGTTGTCGAGTTCCCCTGTGCGGACGACGTAATCGGTGACGAACACGCGTCCATCTGCCACCGCCGGCCCCGAATAGCCGCCGGCGACGGGCACCCGCCACTTCACCGGCAGCCCGCTGGCGGGAATCGATGCGACGAGCCCTCTCTCGCGCCACACACCGTCGCGCCGGGGCCCCATCCACTGCGGCCAGTCATCGCCCCTGCTGACGGCGCTCGCGACCAGGATCAGGCCTACAAGCCAACGAGAGGAGATCAGCATGGGCACCCTTCAGGTGGTCGTTGCTACGAGGTCGGGAAGGTCGCTCGATACGTCGATGCCGTCGGGCCGCCAGTCGATGATCTCGAGTTCGGCGGTGCGGCGGCCGCGGAACTCGTTGATCTTGGGGCGGAACGCGATGTGGAAGGGTTGTCCCGGCAGCGGCAGGTGCGGGAGCCACTCACCGGCGCCAAACGCCACGCCACGCATGCGTGCGGAGTGCTGCCGGAGCTGCAGCTGAAGATGGCGGCCCGACTGGCCCATGGTGCGGGCCGGCTCCGCGAGCGTCACGCCCGAGGCACACAGCACCGGGCGGCGGTTGCCCTCGCCGAATGGGGCGAGCTTCTCTAACTGCTCGACCGTGTCTCTGGTCAAGGCCGCGAGCGACGTCTCGCCGTCGATCGTGATCTGCGCCCGCCGCAGCGATTCGGGGAGGCGGGCATCGACCTCGGCGACGAATGCCCGACGGAACTCGTCGATCTTCGCGTCGTCGATCTGGAGTCCTGCCGCTGCGGCGTGCCCCCCGCAGCCCAGGAGGTGCCCCGCGCAGGCCTTGAGCGCCGCCAGCACGTCGAAGCCCGGCACGCTCCGCACGCTGCCGGTCGCCGGACCACCCTGCAGCGGGTCGCGGGCGATCATGATCACTGGCCGATGCCAGCGTTCTGCCAAGCGGCCGGCCACGATGCCGATCACCCCCTTGTGCCAGCCGCGGTCGGCGAGCACGAGCGCGGCGTCGGCGTCGGGATCGAACTGCTCCTTCGCCTGCTTCGCGGCTGCGAGCTGCAGGCTCCGCTCCTCCGTCTCCCGCTGCGTGTTGAGTTCGTGGAGGTAGTCGGCGAGCGATGCGGCCCGAGTGCGGTCATCCGTCACGAGCAGTTCGATGCCATGGGTGGCCATGGCCATGCGGCCGGCGGCGTTGAGCCTAGGGCCGAGTTTGAAGGCGATGTCCTCGCTCTCCAGTCGCGAGCGCTCGTGCAGGCCGGTGAGTTCGATGAGGCGGGCCAGCCCTGGACCGCCACGCTGGCGGAGGTTCTCGATTCCGTGCTTCACGAACAGGCGGTTCTCGTCGACCAGCGGCATCACGTCGGTGACCGTGCCGAAGGCCGCCAGACCGATGCCGCGGAGAAGCGCTTCGCGGAGCCGGGGCGTGACCCGGCTCGATCCGCTCGCGCGGGTGGCGATCGCCCAGGCGAGTTTGAAGGCCACGCCGGCGCCGCACAGGCCACCGAAGGGGTAGCCGCCGCCGGGGAGCCGCGGATGCACGAGCACGTCGGCCTCGGGCAACGCCTCGGCAAAGTTGTGATGGTCGGTGATGATCAGTTCGAGGCCGAGGTCCCTGGCGACTTTCGCCTCGGCGACGCCAGTGATGCCGCAGTCGACTGTCACCACGAGGCTCGCGCCCTGCGTGGCGAGCGTCGCCAGAGCCTCGGCGTTGAGGCCGTAGCCCTCCTCCTGCCGGCTTGGCACATACCAAACGGGCTTCGCGTCGATCGCCTCCAGGCAGCAGACCAGGATCGCCGTCGCGCACATGCCATCGGCGTCGTAGTCGCCGTAGATCACGATCTTTCTTCCAGCCCGCGCCGCGGCGAGGATGCGGTCGGCCGCCTCGGGTACGCCCGGCAGCGTCTCGGGGTCGCGAAGATCGGCGAGCGAGCCCGAGAGAAACGCCTTCACGGCGGCGGGATCGGTAATGCTGCGGGCCGCGAGCAGTCCGGCAAGGATGCTCGACACGCCGGTTGACTGCTCAAGCGCCGCCACCGCAGCCGGGTCGTGCGGACGGATGTGCCACCGCTTGGGCATCGTGGGAATCCCTTCCTCGAATCTCGGATCAGAGCCGCCAGTATAGGACGCCGGCATCCCCGCCGAAACACGCTATAGTATCGGCCCGAACGCACCCGGAGGCCGCCGATCGTGATCGCCGATATTCCGCTCCCGCAACTCGCCGTCAAACCCAAGCGGGGCGACGTGCCCGCGGACAAGGTGCTCTGCGAGTTCTGCACGGCAAAATGCTGCCGCTACTTCGCACTGCCGCTGGAAACGCCGACGACCCGCGAGGAGTTCGAGTACATCCGCTGGTTCCTCCTCCACGACCACGCGACCGTGTTCACCGAAGACGGCGACTGGTATGTCTGCGTGCACACGGTCTGCAAGCACCTGCAGGACGATCATCGCTGCGGCATCTACGAGACGCGGCCGCAAATCTGCCGGGAGTACACGACCAAGGACTGCGAGTACGAGGACGACTGGGTCTACGACCAGTATTTCGAGACGTGCGAGCAGGTCGAGGAATATATGGACGCCGTGCTCGGCCCAGGTGGCATGCATGTCGGTGATGGCCGTAGGAAGAAGAGCCAGGGAAAGTCGATCCGCAGCCCGAAGCCCGCGCTGCTGCCGATCGTGTGACGGGAACCACCACGTGATCGAACCCCGTACCCTCAAAGGCTTCCGCGACCACCTGCCGGCACAGGCGATCGCCCGCGAGAAGGTCCTGGAGATCGCCCGTCGTGTCTACCGGTCGTACGGCTTCGCGCCGATCGACACGCCGGCGCTTGAATACCTCGAGATCCTCACGGGCAAGGGCAGCGAGGAGACCGACAAGCAGCTTTACCGCTTCAAGGACCACGGCGGCCGTGACGTGGGGCTGCGGTTCGATCTGACCGTGCCCTTCGCGCGGTTCGCGGCGCAGCACATGCACAAGCTCGGCCTGCCCTTCAAGCGCTATCACATGGCCGCCGTCTGGCGGGGCGAGAACACGCAGCGCGGCCGGTACCGCGAGTTTATGCAGTGCGACTTCGACACGATCGGCACCACGAGCCCCGTCGCCGATCTGGAGATGGTGCTCGTTGTGCACGACCTTCTGACGGCGATCGGCGTGGAGTTCACGATCCGCATCAACGACCGCCGCGTGCTTGCCGGAATCCTCGGTCGGCTGGGGCTCACTGACCGCTCCACCGCGGTCCTGCGGAGCCTCGATAAGCTCGGCAAGGTGACCCCCGAGGCCGTCGCCGCTGAACTGGCCGCCCACGGCGTGGCGCCTGATGCGGTGGCCGCGCTGCTCGAGATGGCGGGCCTCAGTGGGTCGGCCGGCGACGTGCTCACGCGACTCGAACGACTTGTGGGGGACGCGGAGCAGGGGCGGGCGGGCGTGGCGGCGCTACGGACGATTATCGCGGGGGCGCGAGACGCCGGCGTGGCCGAAGGACGCATCGCCATCGATCCCTCGATTGCCCGAGGGCTCGACTACTACACAGGGATCGTGCTGGAGAGTTTTCTCGATGAGCTGCCGGCCCTCGGCAGCATCTGCTCCGGTGGACGGTATGACAATCTTGCTGCGCTGTACACGAAGCAATCACTGCCGGGCGTGGGCGCGTCGCTCGGCATCGACCGGCTTCTTACCGGGCTCGAGGAACTCGGCCGCGTGGCGACCGTCGAGACTCCCGCCGATGTGTTTCTCGTGCACTTCGACGAGTGTCACGTGGGCGACTACCTACGGATCGCGGCAGCGCTCCGCGCCGCTGGCATGGCGGTCGAGTTCTTCCCCGAGGCGCGGAAGCTCGGGCAGCAGTTGAAACTCGCCGCGAAGCGGGGCTTTGCCGCAGCGCTCGTGATCGGCAGCGAAGAGTTCGCCGCCGGCACGGCGCAGTTCAAGAATCTCGCCACCCAGCAGAGCGTGGCGATCGACTGGCACGGCGACCTGCACGTGCTCGTCGACGCGGTCCACTCGTCCCTCGAAGCTCTGCGTCACGGCTGACGCGGGTCACAGGGAGCCCCAAGCGCGAGCGCGGGGAATCCCCCTGCCACCCCAACCCGCTCCCCACCGACGTCACGGTCGCCACCCGGATACCCGCTTGCGCTCCGGGCTTCTTGGGTGTATCCGTCAGGAAGACCAACAGCGTGAGCCGTGAGGACCGCGGCACGAGCGGGGCAACTGTATCGCTAACGCGGTGACGCTTTCTGAAACCGAGACGGATGACTTAGCGGCAGATGCGACGGCGGTAGATGGCCAGCCCGTGGGCAGCGTGATAGAGGGCGCCGCATTCGACGTCGAGGTCGGCTGTTTGTTCGAGCAGAGACACCAGTCGCTCGGCCGCGCGGGTCACCCAGGGCTCCGAGAGCCGCTCGTCGTCGAGCCTGAGAGCCACGACCTCGAAAACATGCCCCGTGGCGCCGAGCCGGGCGAAGACGTCAGGCGATGTGCCGGGCCTATCGAAGGAGTGAACTGAAAAACTGCCGTCGGCCTGCTGGAACCGCCGCGCGCGGTCGAGATACTCGTCGAGCACGGCCGCCGCCGCGGCCCAGCCCCCGCTCGGCTCCGCTCCGGTCGCCACTCGCTGGGCGTTCACGGCGGCAGCGAGACCGTAGAGGCGATGGGCTCCGCCGCAGGCCGCCGATGTGATGTCGGCATCCGCCTCCATTCGCACCACCCGCTCAGTGGTCCAGGCCTCCCCGTCGCCGCTCGTCCAGGCCGCATCGGGAGGGAGCCAGGCTGCGAGGGCCATGAGCGTCCACGTGGCTTCCTGGCCCGGACGAATGTCGTGCTGCGCCTGCGTGAGCAGGTCGGCGACCGCGTAGCTCCGGCCACCGACCACCAGGGGCGTGTCGAGCGGGATGCCACCCTCGACCGCGTCGCCGTCACCTGCCGAGACGCCGCATTGGGAGAGATAGCCGAGCCACTGGTCGGGATGCCCCTGGCCCAGAGTGCTGCCCTCCTCGACGATCGCGATCACGCCCGGATCGCCGGCCCGCAGCTTCCAGCCGGTGAGTTGGCCGCCGCCGAGGAGATAGGCAAGCGCCGGCGTCGTCTTTCCCTTCGCGGTCACCGGAAACTCCGGGCCGAAGGCGAGGATGCCGTGCACCACCTGCCAGGCGCCTTGCACGCCCGCGTCGAGCCGGCGGGCGTCGCGGGCGTGGGCGAGCACGGTGTCGATCCGGCTGCAGAGCGCGGCGGCATCGATTACTGCGGACGGCTTTTCAGAGGTGGCGACCACCAGCGTTTCCGCCGGGCCGCCGCAGCCCGCCACGCAGGCCAAGAGCAGCGCCGCCGTCGCGACACTTTGGGCACTCGAGGGAACCGTGGTGGTGGAGCGTGCGTAGTACATGAGACGCCGGTGTGGAGCCGGCGAGCCATGCGCCGGGCGAACGTCTAGAATAGTCTGGTCGCTCGAAGGCTGCCGCCGGGGCCGATGGCGGCGAATGAGACGATTCACGAGGACGGGAGGCTGACGCCGATGCCAGGCTTTTACTTCGATCCCAACTACCTGCTCTGGATCGCCCCCGCCATGCTCCTGGCGATGTGGGCCCAGTGGCGGGTGCACTCCGCGTTCGCGGCCGCATCGCGCGAGCCGGCTCCGCTGACGGGGGCCGCCGCAGCCCGGCACATTCTCGATTCGGCTGGCGCCACCGAGATCGAGATCGAGGCCGTCCCTGGCCAGTTGAACGACCATTACGACCCCCGGGCCAAAGTGCTGCGGCTCTCGGAGGGGGTGTATGGGGAGCGGTCGTTGGCGGCCGTCGGCATCGCGGCCCACGAGGCCGGCCACGCGCTGCAGGACGCCCAGGGCTACTCGTTGATGGCCGTCCGCAATGCCGCCGTCGGCGTCGCCAACTTCGGCAGCGGCCTGGGCTTCTTCGTGTTCATGATCGGCGTGGCGATGTCGCTCTCCGCGGTCGCGTGGCTGGGCATCATCCTTTTCGGAGGCACCGTCTTCTTTCAGTTGGTGAACCTCCCCGTGGAGATTGACGCCAGCAACCGCGCGAAGGCCCAACTCGTCGACCTCTGCATCGTGCCAGCGGCCCAAATGGGGGCGGTCAATAACGTGCTCAACGCGGCCGCCTGGACCTACGTTGCCGGCACGCTGCAGAGCATCCTCACGCTGCTCTACTACGCCAGCTTTCTCGTGGGCGGTTCCAGCGACGAGCGGTGATTCGGAAGTCCAGCCGGTTTTTGGAGGGATCGTGAGGAGCCGGTCGGGGGCACGCGCAGACGCCGGGGAATGTTTGCGACTCACGAGCGATGCCCCGTCGGCCAAACTGGCATCCTGTAGCAAAATCCCCCGGCGGCGAGCATGTCACCGCCGGCGAACCAATCCGGCACCGTCTCGATGCCACCCGTCTACCCCGCGCTCGCGTTTGGGGCTTCCTGACGGGGAGGCGTGGCTCAGCATGTCACCCGCGGTGGACCGATTCGGCTCATCACTGATGGAGTGAGTAGAGCAGCACGTTGAGGGCGATCTTCTCGGCGTCCTCCCGGCCGTAGCCGGTGCATTCCATCGAGTTTTGCTTCTCGAGCGCGCAGGAGAGGTCGTAGGGGGAGAAGATCACGGCCCAGCGGTCGCCTATTCGGACGCCTTCGAGTTTCGGAGAGATCTGTCGCTTCCTGACTCCCATCGGGCCATCGCCACCCGCCGGCTCTCGAAGCGTCACCTGACGGATGTCGTAGCCGCCGTATTCTGCCGCCGTGAAGAGCGGGTCATCGGCGGGGATTTCCTCGAGCGTGTGGCCTGGCAGGATCGCGGCGATCTCGGTGCGGAAGGCCTGCGTGAAGTCTCCGGCGGCGCAGACGCTGTCGGCCAGGAGCATGCCGCCGCGGTCAAGAAACTTCGCGATCCGTTCCCGCCGCGGCTGGTCGAAGGCGAAGCCCTGGCGGCCGTGCATGAATACGAGGTGATACTCGAAAAGCTGGTCGTCGGCCGGGTCGATCTGTGCCGGCGTGTCGTCAACACGGATGCCCGTCTCGCGGGCCGCGGCCCGCAGGATGTTTGCGAGCGCTGCGGGGGCCGCGTCGCACATGCCGGAGTGCCGCAGCTTGCCGATGGCGAGTTGGCCGCGGTCCACGCGGTCGGCACGGGGTTGCTCGGCCGGCAGGGTACCGAAGAACGCATCCTTGCTTTTGAGTTCGCGGTTGGTCGCGTAGGCCAGCACGTTGGTGCCAATCGCGAGCGCCGCGTCGACCTCACGGGCGATCGCCGGACGCAGCGCCCGGCGCGACGGCCCGCCGAGTTCCCAGAGACACGACAGGCTCGGCATCGCCGCCTTCGGGTCTTCCACGTCAGTCGGCGGCGCATAGATCAGGCAGGTGCGGCACCCGTAGTCGATTCCCATCAGTGGCCGATGCAGTTCGGGCGGGACGATCTCCTCGGCGTGCCAGGCCGGGTGCTCGGGAGGCAGGAGATGCAGCCGATACTCCGGTTCCGGAAAGATTTCGTCGACCAGCTGTCGCAGGCGACGATCAAACTCGCTGCTCTGTGGGCAGCAGGCTTCGGCAAAAATGAAGCCGCCTTCGTCGATGTACCGCCGTAGTCGTGGGCCGGCGTCAGGCCCCAGATCAAAGGCGACCTTGCCCGAGAGCCAGAAGACGGGTGCCTGCTGGAGGTCGTCGAGGCTGGCGGTCGGCGTGTCGGTCACGTGCCACGAGAGCCCGGCTGGATAGTCTTTTTTCCATCTCGTCTCAAGGTGCTCGACCAGGTGGGCGATGTCGTGGCCATGCCGATTCCAGTCGTTCTCGGGGCCGTGCCGGCTTTTGGAGACGATGACCGGGCGGCGGCCCTTGGCAAGAAACAACAGCGCGAAGCTCGTCGCCACGATCGAGTCCTCGATGCGGTTGGCGACGAACTTCCCCGACAGCCGATCCTGCGTGGCGGCAAACATCCTCGCGCCCTCGAGATACCAGTCGTCGTCGCCGATGTAGCGGCGGGCCGTGAACCGGCCTACCCGCTCGAGGCCGTAGAGGTAGTAGTAGAGCCACGTCTCCCCGCCCGTGCCCGGGTTTTGCATCACGGAGAACCGCCGGCCAAGCCACTCCATTCCCTTTTCGAGCACGCGGGGCGACGCACCGCCGCCGCAGCACGAGACGCTGTCGCGGGCGGCCCTGGCGTCGGGCGTGCCGATGTGCTCCGAGGTGATCCAGACGCTGGCGATGCCGGCGCAGGTCATGCTCCCGGAGCCCCCCGAGTTGCCAAGCGTGTAGCCCCACGACCCGTCGGCGTTGGCGCAGGCGACCCAGTACTGCTGAGCGCGGACCCACGTCTCCTCGGCCACCCGGATGCCGGCCCGCGACGCCTCGTGCAGCCCGAGCAGGGCGAACTGCGAGTTGGAGTTGTCGCCCATGCCGACGCCACGGTTCTGCGCGTAGGACCAGGAGCCGGTGCCCGGCCCCTGCTTCACTTGCGCCAGTTCCAGCCAGGCGACGTTGCGGTCGAGGATCGCCCGGTCGGCCTCCGGCGAGAGCATCGCGAGGATCATCGTCTGCAGGGCGACAGAGTAGGTCTCCTCCGGCGTCTGCTGCCGCAGCCAGTCGAGGGCCCGACGCATCGGCGGCCGGTCGGCCGTGACCCCCGCGTTGGCCAGCGCCAGCATCACCAGCGCCGTGGCGCCGGCGCGCTTGTCGTTCGACCGCATCGCCTCCCAGGAGCCGTCGTCCTTCTGCTGCGACAGGAGGTAGTCGCGGGCCTTGTCGATCGCCCTCTGGATGTCGGTGGGGCCGATTTGCGGTGGGGGCGGGGCCGCGGTGGCGGCCGACGAGCCGCAGACCGCGACACAGAACAGGACCAGCGCCGCCGGCAGGCGGAGGCTCTGGACGACGCGGAGAGGGCGGGGGCAGATCACGCCAGATTCCCGGGCGGCGGCAGGGCGGCATGGGCGGTCTGGATGCAAAACCGCGCCCCGCACGCTCGCTTCAATGGTATCACGTTTGCCGAGGCGGCAGGATGCGCTGCCGCCAAGCCTCGATGCCGTGCGTGTTCGATTGCCGGCCCGGCGACCACACCCGATACTGAAGGGGCTCGACAGACTCCGCACCCCGGCAGGAAGGATCGCAGGCGTGTCCACCGCTTCGAAGACCAAGACGCTCGACGAGATCCTGCAAGAGTTCGCGCAGCACCGAAAGCTCATGCAGGACGAGCTGCAGAAGGTGATTGTCGGACAGAACGAGGTCATCGAGCAGTTGTTCGCGGCCATCTTCACCCGTGGTCACTGCCTCCTCGAGGGCGTGCCGGGCCTCGCGAAGACGCTGATGGTGTCGACGCTGGCGCGGATCCTCGACGTGGGCTTCAAGCGGGTGCAGTTCACCCCCGACCTGATGCCCTCCGACATCACCGGGACCAACGTGCTCGAGGAGGACGAGGCGGGCCGCCGTCGGTTCCGGTTCGTCGAGGGGCCCGTGTTCACCAACATCCTGCTGGCGGATGAGATCAACCGCACCCCGCCGAAGACGCAGGCGGCCCTCCTCCAGGCGATGCAGGAGCGGGAGGTGTCGGTGGGTCAGGAGACCTACCAGCTGCCCGACCCGTTTTTCACGATTGCCACCCAGAATCCGATCGAGCAGGAGGGCACCTATCCGCTGCCCGAGGCCCAGCTCGATCGGTTCATGTTCAACATCAAGGTTGGCTACCCGACGGCCAGTGAGGAGGAGCAGATCCTGATGGCGACGACGCGGTCGGAAAAGCCGGAGGTTCGCAAGGTGCTCTCGGGCCGCGCGATCACCAACATCCAAAAACTCGTCGGCAGCGTGGCCGTGAGCGAATACGTCGTCAAATACGCGGCCCGGCTCGTGAGGTCGACGCGGCCGAAAGACCCGCAGGCGCCCAAGTACGTCGCGGAGCTCGTCGACTGGGGAGCGGGTCCGCGGGCGGGCCAGTTTCTGATTCAGGGGGGCAAGGCGATGGCGGCGATGGACGGCCGGTTTAGCGTGTCGCTCGACGACATCCGCCGGATCGCCGTGCCTGTGCTGCGGCACCGTGTTGCCACCAACTTCCAGGCCCAGGCGGAGGGACTGACGAGTGAGTCGATCATCGAGCGGCTGGTCCGCGAGACGCCCGAGCCGGAGATTCCCAAGCTTGTGAAGTGATGCGGACGAGGAACCCGGGCCTTGGTCCCGTGGTAAAGCATGGCCCGCGCGGTCGAGGAATATCTGAAGCCTGAGGTCGTGCGGCAGATCGCGCGGCTCGATCTGCGCGCCCAGTTCATCGTCAAGGGCTTTCTGCAGGGCCTGCACGCCAGCCCGTACCAGGGGTTTTCGGTCGAGTTCAGCGAGCATCGCAAGTATGCGACGGGCGATGATCCGAAGGATATCGACTGGCTCGTCTACGCCAAGACCGACAAGTACTACATCAAGAAGTTCGAGGCCGAGACCAACATCACGGGCTACCTCGTGATCGACGCGAGCGGCTCGATGGCCTACACCTACCGCCAGCAGATCACGAAGCTCGACTACGCGATCTCACTCGCCGCCGCGCTCTGCTGGCTGATGATCCACCAGCAGGACCCCTGCGGCCTGATGGTCTTCGACGAGAAGCTCCACGCCTCGCTGCCAGCCCGCTCGCGGCGTTCGCAGATCGCCCAGGTGCTCTCCGTGCTCTCGAAGGTCGAGCCGTCGGGTGGGACCGACATTGCGAGGAGTCTCGTGCAGGTGGCCGCGATGCTCCGGCACCGGTCGCTCGTGATGGTCTTTAGCGACCTGCTTGCCGATCCCGCGCCGATCAAGGAAGCGCTCCTCCGGCTCCGGCACCGCGGCCACGATGTGATCCTGTTTCACATCCTCGACGAGGCCGAGGTGACATTTCCGTTCGAGGGCATGGTGGAGCTCACCGAGCCCGAGGGCCGCGATAAGCTCGTGATTGACGCTGACGCGGCCCGCCGCGGTTACGTACAGGCAGTCGAGGCCTTCCGCGAGGACTACCGGGCGTCATGCTTCCGGGCGGGGATCGACTACGTGCCGCTCGACACGGACATGCAGTTCGACCGCGCCCTCATGGAATACCTCGTCAGCCGCCGTACGAGGTTTTAAGCCATGGGTCTCTCGTTCATCACACCCCTGCTCCTCGGTGGGGCGGCGCTCGTGGCGGTGCCGCTCGTGCTGCATCTCATCATGCGGCGGAAGCCGGTGCCGCACGACTTTCCCGCGCTGCGGTTTTTGCGCGAGCGGGCGGTGGCCAACCGCCGCCGGCTCAGGCTCAGCCACATCCTGCTGCTGCTTGTGCGGATGGCGGCGCTGGCGCTCTTCGCCCTGGCACTCGCCCGGCCGGTGCTCCGCGGCGCGGGCTGGCTCGTCGATGGCGAGGGACCGGTCGCGGCCGCCTTCGTCTTTGACGCGTCCCCGCGGATGACGCTCCGCGAGGCCAACCAGACGCGGCTCGATCGCGCCGCCGCGATGGCTCGTGTGCTATTTGGCAAACTCCCCGCTGGGAGCAAGGTCGCGGTGCTCGATACCTCGGGCGGGGCGGCGACGTTCTCGCCGACGGTGGCGGCCGCGGCTGCGCGGATCGACCGGCTCACCGCCGCCACGCCGGCGGCCCCGCTGCCGAGCGTGATCGCCGAGGCCCGCCGACTGCTCGCGGGAGCGGAACTGGCCCGCAAGGAACTCTACGTGTTCACTGACTGCTCACACGGCGCCTGGGACAACGCCGCGACGCAGCCCGAGGCGGCCGCCGGTGAGCCGACGGTGGCGTTCATCGACGTCGGTGCCTCGGCCCCGCAGAACTTCGCGATCGATGCGATCGACCTCTCGGGGGAGCGGGTCTCGGCCGGCACGGCCCTGGCTATCACAGCGTCGGCCTCCCGGGTTGGGCCCGATGCCACCCGCGCCGTCGCGGTGGAACTGCTCGGGGCCGACGGGCAGTATGTGCGGCGCGGCGTGAAGCCTGTGACCTGGACGCCTGCGGAACCGGTGCAGGTCGACTTCGACATCGCAGGACTCGAGCCGGGGACGCGGCAGGGCCGGGTGGTCATCGAGGGGGCGGACGATCTGGAGGCAGACGATGTCCGCTACTTCACGGTCGAGGTGGGCGCCGCGGCCCGCGTGATCGTCGCCGCGCCTCGGCCCGCGGCGCGAACGGCGAACTTTCTCGTGCAGGCGATCGCCCCGCAGTCGCTCGTGAAGTCGGGCAAGGCACGGTTCGAGCCCGAGGTGATCGACATCGAGTTGCTCGACACGGCTTCATGGGACGCAGCCGCGGGGATGGTGCTGCTCGACCCGCCGCCGCTGCCACCGCAGACGTGGGAAGCGCTCGAACGCTGGGTTGCCACTGGCCGGGGCCTCGTGATCTGGCTCGGACCGCGGGCCGGATCCGCTGAGCGGTTCAACTCCGATGCCTCCCGTCGCGTGCTCGGTGGCGACATCGTCCGCGTGTGGCGGAGCAAGGAGGGCAACTTCCTGGCGCCGGCGTCGCTCGATCACCCGATCCTCGCGGCGTTCCGACGGGTCGGCGACGCCGTCCCGTGGCAGGATTTTCCGGTCACACGGCATTGGGAGTTCACCCCGGCCGGGGAGCCCCTGGGTATCGGGAACGCTGCCACGGCTGCTGTGGTTGCCCCTTATCGCAACGGGCTTCCCGCGGTGGTCGAGCACCGTCTGGGTGGCGGCACCGTCGTGCTCGTCACGACCCCCGTCTCGCAGGCCGGGACGGATCCCGACGCCTGGAACACGCTCGCCACCGGCTTCGAGCCCTGGCCCTTCCTGATTCTCGCCACCGAGACGCTCCTGCACGCCATCGACACTTCGGAGGACCGCAACGTGCTCGCCGGCTCCGCGGCCGTCCTGCACCTTGATCGGCGGGACGTGCCGGCCGCGGTCGTGAGCACGCCGGCCGGCGACGACTTTCCTGCGGCGGTTGACCAGAAGCGGGGCACGATCACCGTCACCGCCACGCAGGTGCCGGGCAACTACGTCGTCCGCGCTGGCGGCGAGGTGGGGGGTGTGGCCAAGGGCTTCAGCGTCAACCTCGTCCCCTCCGCCACCGATTTCAGTCGCGTGCCCGCCGCGGATCTCGCGGCCGTGCTCGGCCCGGGCCACCGGCTCGCACGGACGGAGGACGAGTTGGTTCGCGACGTGAATATCGAACGGATCGGTTCTGAACTCTTCCCGTGGGTAATCGTGCTTGTGGCGCTGGCGATGGCAGCGGATTGGATGGTCGCCAACCGTTTCTATTCGCCCCGCGAAGGTGTCGATGCGGGGCAGGGGGCCGCCGCGACGTTTGCGGAGGAGGCCGCGCCCGCCGATCGAGTCGTCCCCCCGCTGGTGCCGCCCGTCAGCAACGCGTCGTCACCGCTTCCGCCCCCCGTGCCGCCGCGGTCGGGCCCGCCGCCGGTCCCTCCCGTGCCGCAGGTGCAAGGATGACCCCGTCGCGGTCGCTCCAGGAAGTGTCGCTGCACTTCGACCCCGTGTGGTCGTGGGCCTTCGTGGCGGTGGTGGCGCTGGCTCTGCTGGCTGTACTCCTGGCCGTGCCGCCCGACCGTTCGCGTGTGTCGCCGACCGGCCGGCTCGTGCTCTCGCTGTTACGGCTCGCCGCGTTTCTGGCGCTCGTGGCCTGCATGCTACGGCCGACGTTCGTGGCCACCCAAAACGCCCGTCAGCAGGGCACCGTGATCGTGCTCGCCGATGCGTCGGAGAGCATGACGGTGGCCGACGGGCCCGGCGGCCGGACGAGGTGGCAGGAGATGGCCGATGCGCTGGCCGCCGCGCGGCCCGCGGCCGAGGCGCTCGCGTCGGCAGGTGATTTCGAGATCGCCGTCTGGCGGTTCGACCGCGAACTGCATCCCGTCACCCCAATCGGTGCCGACCCCTTTCCGCTCGGGTCCTGGGCCGACGAGCCCGCTGCCGACGAGACGGCGATCGGCGCTGCGATCGACGATGGCCTGCGGTCAACGGCAGGCCGGACGATCGCCGGCATCGTCGTGCTCAGCGACGGGGCCCAGCATGCCTACGCCCCGCGTGACCTCCCGCCACAGTCGGCGGCTCGGAAGATCGCCGATACTGGCGTCCCGCTCTGGAGCGTGACCTTCGGCCAGCAGCGTGGCGGCGGCCAGGGTCGAGACGCAGCGGTCGTCAACCTCGCGGTTGCCGAGACCGTCTACGTGAAGAATGCGCTCGAAGTGGCGGGTCGTGTCAGGCTCGACGGGCTGGCGGGCCGGCAGGCTGCCGTCGTGCTCCTCGCGGAGAACGAGTCGGGTGTGGTGGAGGAGGTGGCGCGGACGATCGTGCAGGTCGCAGGCGAAGCGGTCGAGGAGGCGGTGCGGCTCGCGTGGACGCCCAAGGTCATCGGCGAGCGGAAGCTGACGCTCAAGGTCGAACCTCAGGAAGGGGAGGTGATCCTCGCCAACAACGAACTCTCGACCTTTGTCGATGTGATCGACGGCGGACTCCGCGTGCTCTACCTGGAGGGCGAGCTGAGGGTAGAGCAGCGGTTCCTGCGGCGGATGCTCGCAGCCAGCCCCGACATGCAGGTCGACTTCGACTGGATCGACTCCAGCCGCCGCAACCGCTGGCCGGTCGACATCTCTCGGCGACTCACCGGCGACTACGACGCGTTTCTGATCGGCGATCTCGACTCGTCGGCGGTGCGGGGCGACGACCTGAAGACGATCCTCGGGAAGGTGAACGCTGGCGCTGGTCTGGGGCTGCTCGGCGGGTTTCACGCCTTCGAAGCGGGAGGCTGGGCCGGTTCCGCGCTCGGACCGGCGATGCCCTTCGAGGCTGACCGTCTCGCTCGGCAGCCGTTTGACGAGCCAGTCCGCAAGGGGCTGCACATGGAGGGGGCGATGCGGATGGTGCCCGATCAGCGATTTGGCAACATCTCGATCCTCCGGCTCGGTAAGACTGACGACGACACCGCCGCAGTCTGGCGGGCGCTGCCCGCGCTCGACGGAGCGAGCCTCATCGGTCGGCTCCTACCGACGACGAAGACCCTCGCCGCGACGCCGGACGGCAAGCCGCTGCTCGTGGGCCGTGAGTATGGCGAGGGCCGCGTGCTCGCCTTCGCCGCCGACTCCACCTGGCGGTGGGCGATGCAGGGGGCCGTTGAGCAGCACCGCCGTTTCTGGCGGCAGTTCGTGCTCTGGCTCGCACGGCAGGATGACGCCGAGCAGGACACGCTCTGGGTGCGGCTCGCCCAGCGACGGATTTCACCGGGCACGCCCCTTCCCTTCGACGCCGGCCTCACGAAGCCCGACGGCACGGCCCAGGCCGGTGTCGCGCTCGATGCGGTGGTGATCGGCCCCGACGGCCAGAAGCGGCCCGTTCGCGTCGGCCGACAGGGCGATACCTTCTCGGGCACCGTCGCGGAGTGCGCCGAGCCGGGAGACTGGAAGCTCGTCGTCAGGGCCACGAGGCCCGGCGACGCCACGCCGCGGGAGCGGTCGGCCCGGTTCACCGTGTTTCGTCAGGATTTGGAACTCGCCAACCCACGGGCTAATCCACTGCTGATGCGGCAGATCGCGGAGGTGACCAGCGGCGGCGTGCGGCTGCCCGAGGAACTGCCGGCGATCTTCGAGGAGATCGCCGCCAGTCCGCCCACCTTCGAGTCGACCGAACAGTGGTCGTTCTCGCCGTGGGATACCTCGCCCATGTTCCTCCTCATGGCCGCCTGCTTGTGCGGTGAGTGGTTTCTGCGAAAGCGGTGGGGCCTCGTGTAGTTCAGGGCGGGACGAAGTGGTGGACGTCTTCCCCGTGCAGCCAAACCGCTGACGCGGGCATGCTTCCTGACGCGGTATCGCGGTGTGGCCCCAGGATTCCCGCCTTTGTCGAGGAGATCGGCTTTGCTACTCTCCCCAGCCCGCGCAGGGTGACACAGGCGGGGACCCACCGCCGACAGGGAGGTCGGATATGCCACGGCAACGCGCGATCCGCGAAAAGCTGCTCCTCGGCGCCCTGCTCGTGGGCGTGATGGTGGCCGTGCTTTCGGCGAGCAGCTTTCTCGGCATCTACTCCTACCGCCGACTCGTCCGCTCGCTCTCCTGCCGCGTGGCGGAACTGCCGCTGGCGAGCGAACTCGGCGAGTGTGTGGGCATCCTCCGGGTCGCCCACGCCCGGGCCTTGGCCGACGAGACGGAGGACGACGTCTTCGATTCTGTTCTACGGGCGGCGGCCGCGGCGCTCGAGGCTTACCGGCAGCAACTCGCGGCCTTCGAACTCGACGATGTGCCGCTCGCGGATCGCACCTGCGAGGCCGAGACGGCGCAGCGGATCGCCGACTGCCTCGCGACAATCGACGGCATTGCCCGAGAGCACCGGGTTGAGAAGGGGGAGGCCGCCGCCCCGTCCGCCCGCCGCGGGATGCTGCTCGCCGCCGCCCCGCACCTCGACTCGCTCGCCGCGCTGACGGCCGAGTTACCGTCATTTCTCCAGCAACGCCTCCATGACCTCTCGAGTGAGGTGCGGACCCGCTACCGCTCACTGATCGTCACGACCTGGACCTCCGCGCTCGCTGCTGCGGCCCTGCTGACCGCGATCGGCGTGCTCACCTACCGTTGGGTGTTTCGCCCGCTGCGGCTTCTCGGCCACGGCTCACGCCGCGTCGCTGCTGGTGATTTTACTTACCGTATCCAGCTCGACACGCATGACGAGATGGCCGAACTCGCCGACGCACTCAACGACATGACGGAACGGTTCCAGGAGACCCGCGACGATCTCGACCGGCAGGTGCAGGAGCGGACCCGTGAGGTGATCCGTAGCGAGCAGTTGGCGAGCGTCGGCTTTCTGGCCGCCGGCGTGGCCCATGAGATCAACAATCCGCTCGCCTCGATCGCGATGTGTGCCGAATCGCTGGAGAGCCGCATCAACGCGCTGGCGCCGGGCGAGGCCGACGCACAGGTGGCCCGCCGCTACCTCGCGCTCATCCAGAGCGAGGCCTTCCGGTGCAAGGGGATTACGGAGAAGCTCCTCGACTTTTCCCGGCTCGGCGAAGTGCGCCGGCAGGCGACGGCGCTCGTCGGCCTCGTGGCCGACGTGGCCGAGATGCTGCGGCACGTGGGCCGCTTCGCCGGCCGCACGATCGAAATCGAGGAGGGACAAGACGTGCTCGTGATGGTCAATCCGCAGGAGATCAAGCAGGTCGTGCTCAATCTCCTGGTCAATGGGCTCGACTCGATCGAGGAGACGGGGCGGGTCCGCGTGGCGGCGAAGCGAAGCGGTGGCGAGGCGGTGCTCACGTTCACCGACGACGGCTGTGGAATGACAGAGGAAGTGCTCGAGCACTTGTTCGAGCCGTTTTTCACACGGCGAAAGGCTGGCCAGGGCACGGGTCTCGGTCTCTCAATCGCGCAC
Source organism: Planctomicrobium piriforme (assembly GCA_945869735.1). Lineage (GTDB taxonomy): Bacteria > Planctomycetota > Planctomycetia > Pirellulales > UBA1268 > QWPN01. Next base: position 23,198 of record CAMBPQ010000006.1, on the reverse strand, counting down.
CGGATCGTCACCGACCATGGCGGTCGGATCCAGGCGAGCAGTGAGGGGCCGGGCCAGGGCTCCACCTTTCGGCTGACGCTGCCGCTGGCGCAGATTGGCGTCGCGGCTGGTGGAGAGTCCACCACGGGCCGCGCCGCCTGAACATGCATCGAGCATCTATCATGAGGAACACACTGTGAAGCCCGCCGCACGACCGATGCGAGTCCTGTTCGCAGACGACGAGACCTCGCTCCAGGAGCTCATGCGAATCGAGCTGCCACGGCTGGGGCACGAGGCCACCGTCTGCCCCGACGGCCGCACGGCGCTGGCCGCGCTCGACCGCACCTCCTACGACTGCGTGATCGCCGACCTCGACATGCCGGGGGTGGGTGGCCTCGACTTGATCGCGAGGGTCCGGGAGAGCTCCCCCGACACGGAGACTGTGATCATCACGGGCAAGTCATCGGTCGAAAGTGCTGTGACGGCGGTGCGTCAGGGGGTGTTTGACTACCTGACGAAGCCCTGCAAGCTGGCCGATATCCAGGCGGTGCTCGAGCGGGTGCGGAAGAAGCGGGAGCTCAACCTCCGGCTCCGGGCCCTCGAGCGGCGGGTGCGTCGGGCCGAGGGGAGCACGCAGCTCGTGGGCGCTTCGCCCGCGCTCGGCCAGGTGCGGAGGCTCATCTCCCGCGTGGCCGCGAGCGAGGCTGCCGTGCTCATTCGCGGGGAGACGGGAACGGGCAAGGAGCTCGTGGCCCGCGCGATCCACGAGGGGAGCGGCAGGGCCGCCGGTCCGCTCGTGGCGGTCAACTGCGGCGCGCTTCCGGAACATCTCGTGGAGAGCGAACTCTTCGGACACCGCAAGGGAGCCTTCACCGGCGCCGACGAGCACCGTGCCGGTCTCTTCGAGGTGGCCGACGGCGGCACGCTGTTTCTCGACGAGATCGGCGAACTGCCCAAGTCGCTGCAGTCGCGGCTCCTCCGGGCGCTCGAGAGTGGGGAGATCCGCCGCGTGGGTGACAATCATCCGATCATGGTCGACGTCCGCGTGGTCTGCGCCACCCACCGGTCGCTTGAAGACATGGTGAAGACCGGCGACTTCCGCGAGGATCTGCTCTTTCGGATCAACACCTTCGAAATCGCCATTCCGCCACTGCGGGACCGTCGTGACGACATCCCCGTGCTCGTCGAGCACTTCGTGCGGCAGTCTCGGCCGCAGGCGCCCGCTGGTGCGGTCGTGGCCGACGCCGAGGCCTTGACGGCGCTCGCCGTCCATCACTGGCCGGGCAACATCCGCGAACTGGCCAACGTGGTCGAGCACGCGCTCGTGCTCTGCGACGAACTGCCACTCGTGGTAGCCCATCTGCCGGCTCGGTTTGGCACGCTACGGCCGGCGACCGAGCCCGTGGCAGCGAGTGTTTCGCTGCCGGCGATCGGCCCGGTGTCGTCGCCCCTCGCGTCCGCCGGCCCCCCGCGGCCCGAGAGCCTGCGGGAACTCGAGATGCGGGCAATCCTCGAAGGACTTGAGCGGAACAAGGGCAACAAGGCCCGCACCGCCGAGGAGCTCGGCATCAGCCTGAAGACGCTCTACAACAAACTCCACCAGCTCAATGAGGGCGGGCTCGACAAGACCGGGTGAAGCCCGCAAGTTTCGGCAGGCCGCGGGGCCGCCATACCGCTCACGCTGCTACGCTGCTTGACAGCGATGAGAGCGCATTTGCCTTTGTTGGAGAGGGGCGGAGTGCTACCCGCATTCCCCGCGCTTGCGCTTGGGGCTTCCTGACGGGAGGCGCCGCGGATCGCAACGCATTGCGTCGGATGCCCACAAGAAGCCCGGAGCGCAAGCGATGGGTATTCGGGTAGCGACCGTTGTGGTCACGCTGAGCCGGTTTGTGTAGCGGGCGCATTCCCCGAGCCGGCGATACACATAAGTCGAATGCGCATTAGGTTTTGCGCACCACGCCGACGAGCACGCCCAGCACACGCGCGTTTTTCACGTAGATCGGCTTCATCGAGGCGTTGGCAGGCTGCAGCCGGATCCGGTCGCGCTCAGGGAACCATTGCTTGAGCGTGGCCTCGCCGTCTTCCGTTTGCGCCACGACGATGTCGCCCGAGTGGGCCGTCTGCTTCTTCTGGATCACCACCCAATCGCCGTCGGCAATCTGCGCGTCGATCATCGATTCGCCCATCACTTTAAGCACAAAATGGTTGTCACGGTTGAAGAGCGACTCGAAGTCGATCCGCTCACTCTGCTCCTCTGACGGACGAAGGGATCCAGCCGCCACCCAGCCGGCCATCGGCAGGCCACGAAGATGGGCAGGCTCGTTTACGAGTTCGATGGCCCGCGACATGTTTTTGCCACGGGTGATCATGCCTTTCCGCTCGAGCGCCTTGAGATGGCAGACGACTCCGTTGGGCGAGCGAATCTTGAACGCCGTCCCGATCTCACGGACCGTTGGTCCGTATCCGCGGGAATGAATCTTGTCACGGATGAAGGCGTAGATCTCCATTTGCCGCGCGGTTGGCGCGTCGCTCTCGTCATTGGCCGACTTGCGGGGGAGGTTGAGCGGGTTGCCGCGGATGGCCGCGACGGCTACAGCAACCCGACGGGCCTTCGGCCGCTCATTCACGGCGGGACGCTGAGCCGAAACTTTACGCTTTGACATGGATGCCGAGCGGCGCGAGCCGCTGTCCTTTGGAGGATGGAGGATGGTGGGGATGGGGTGTGTATCGGTGGAAAAAGGTGTGGACGCCAGTATCTTACTATACGGCCGTTCATTTTCAAGGGGGCATTTTCCTCCGGCGACCGGTTCTCGCTTGAGCGGATCTGCCTGAGGTGGAGCGGGGCGGTGTGCTTCCCGCATGCCCCGCGCTTGGGGCTTCCTGACGGGAGGCAAGGGGGTCGGCGAACGCTCGAGGAGCCTTGGGCGGATCCTCGCCCCGGCGACAATCCGCAGGACCGCGCAGCGGCGACTTTTGCCGCTCCGAGCCGGCGATACACGGAAATCGAATGCGCACTAGGATGCACGAGCCTTCATCCCCGGAGAAATCGACCATGGCAGGGTTTCTGATGTCCGTATTGAGGCCTGTGCATTTCCTGCTGGTCGCGGCGGCCATGGTCCTACAGGCTGCAACCCCCGGGAGGGCCGAGCCATCTGCGGCCATCGCGGAGCAGCCTCGGGATGCTGCCGCCAGCCGCAAGAAGTCGACGGCCACGATCGCCCATGTGCGGATCGCAGGCAGCCTGCCCGACGGCGTGGGGCAGGGGGGCCTGCTTGCCGACGTCGCCCCCCACCTTCACCGACTCGTGGAACGGCTCGACAAGGCGGCCGAAGACAGCCGGGTGAAAGGCGTGGTCGTGTCGATCGAGTCGCCCGATCTGGGGCGTGCCCGGGCCGAGGAGATCCGCGCGGCGATCGTCCGGATCCAGAAGGCAGGCAAGCCGGTCGCGGCGCAACTCGTGAGCGGCTCGCCTGTGCACTACGCGGTGGCGACGGCGTGCGATACGATCGCGATGCCGCCTGCTGCAACGCTTGAGCTCACGGGGGTGCGGGCCGAGATGACGTTCTTCAAGTCGATGCTCGACCGGCTTGGAGTCGCTGCCGAGATTCTCCAGGTGGGTGAGTTCAAGGGGGCCGGCGAGCCTTTCACCCGCGATAGCATGAGCCCGCAGTTGCGGGCCCAATACGAGAGTTTTATCGGCGACCTCTACGAACAACTCGTGGAGCACGTGGCCGCGGATCGGCGGCTCCCCGCGGACAAGGTGCGTGCCCTGATCGACGTCGGCGTGTTCACGTCCGAGCAGGCCCGGGAGGTGAAACTGATCGACTCAGTTGGCTACGAGGACGAGGCAGTCGCCGCGCTTGCCAAGCGAATTGGCGAGGAGTCGCCGAAGGTGTCACGCGACTACGCCGAGCGGAAGCTCGACCAGGATTTCTCGGGGATGGGCGGCGTCGTCAAGCTGCTGGAGTTGCTTTCCGGTCAGAAGCCGTCGGCACTCTCCGGGCGGAATAAGCGGATCGCGGTCGTGCACGTCGCCGGCGAGATTCGCGAAGGCAAGAGCGCCGACGACCTTGTGATGGGTGGTGCGGCCGGGTCGGAGACGGTGATGCAGGCGATTCGCGACGCCGCCAAAGACGACCAGGTCGCGGCCATCGTGCTGCGGATCGATTCCCCGGGAGGCTCGGCGCTCGCCAGCGACCTGATCTGGCGGGAAGTCGAGCGGGCGAACAAGCCCGTGGTGGCGAGCCTTTCCGACATCGCAGCTAGCGGCGGCTACTACATCGCGGTGGCGGCCGACACGATCGTGGCGGCCCCGGGCACGCTGACGGGTTCGATCGGTGTGGTGGGAGGGAAGGTCGCCGTGGGCGACGCGCTCGAGAAGTTGGGCGTGCATACCGACGTGGTGAGCAAGGGGAGGAACTCCGGCTGGCTGTCGCTGCAGGAGCCGTTCACGCCCGACGAGCGCGAGGCGTTTCTCGCGACCATGAAGGAGGTCTACCGGTTGTTCACGTCCAAGGTCGCCGCCGGCCGGAAACTCGACAACAAGCAGGTCGAGAAGCTGGCCGGGGGCCGCGTGTTTACCGGTCGGCAGGCGAAGGAGGCCGGCCTCGTCGACCGGCTGGGCACGCTCGACGACGCCATCGACGAGGCGAAAGCGTTGGCCGGGATCAAGGCTGGGGAGGAGGTCGACCGCCTGCTTCTCCCGGAGCCGCGGGGACTGTTCGAAGATCTGTTTGGTGCGGCGGCCCGCGGCGGCGACCCCGTCGCCCGGATCACGGCCGCGGTTGGCGGGGTCTCGTCGCTCCACGGTTTGCTGCTGGCACGCATTGCGGCGCTGCCCGTCCTCGGGCCGCTGGTGGCCGAGACCGACACGCTCGTGCTCCTGCTCTCAGGCCGGCCGCAACTGCTGATGCCCGTCCGCATTCGCCTGCGGTAAAGTTCAACCAAGGGCCACGTCGCCGACGGCGGCGGCGACCTGTGCCGGCGAGAGCGTCAGGGCGCGTGCAAAGCCGGCGATGAACCGGGCGGAGACTGGCTCGAGCGTCACGATTGAGAAGTCGCCGAGTTGAAAATAATCGGCCGCATGCGGGAAGCGGGCGAGGTAGGCCGCCTTGAGCGAGCCATGGTCGTCGTCGCCCGGGGCGATGAATGTGGCGGTCGCTGGAAGCGACACCCGCGGTAAAGCCTGTGGCGGCTGTGAGTTATTCTCCGGCATCGTCACCAGCAGGCAGACATCCGGCGACTCGAGCATGTCGCGGGTGTGGGTCGAGAGCCGGCTGACGTGCGTGATGAATCGCAGCCGTCCCGTGCGGGAATCGAGGTGGATTGCATAGGGGATCATCGACGCGAACGGCCGGCCGTCGTGCAACGTGGCCAGGGCGGCGACCGAACGGCCGAGGATCAGCGTGCCGAGCAATTGGGAGGTGGCGGCGTCCATGCTCGGCAGTCTACCGGGTGGGGAGGGCCCGCCCAAAGCTCCTCGAGCGTTCGCCGACCCCCTCGCTTCCCTCCTTCAAGGTGCCAGCTCGCAGTCATACCAAAGGACTCGCCCTAGAATCCCTTTACGGTCGGCAGCACGAACGCGGCACCAGATCTGCGTCGTCGAAGTGACCTGCAATGGCCACCACCCATTCGCGATCGTCACCCGAGCACGTGTCACGGGACGTGGCCGATGCGGCCCGCAGCGATCCGGCGCGTGTGCTCGAGAGTGTCGCCTCGGGGCCGCGCGGGCTCGCGACGGACGAAGCTCAGCGGGGGCGGGCGACGTGGGGCCAACATGCTCACGGCACACGGCCGCGAATCTCTGGTCCACGTGCTGGCCCGGGCGGTGGTCAACCCGCTCGTCATGCTGTTTGCCATCCTCGCCGGATCATCGTTCGTGGCCGGTGATCCCGCCGCTGGAATCCTCATGGTCGCCATGATGACGATCGGCGTCGGGATCCGGTTCGCCCAGGAATCCCGGGCCGACGTCGCGGCGGTCGCCTTGCGGTCGATGATTCGCCTGCATGCGACCGTGCTCCGCGACGGCGAGCCGCGGGAGGTGCCGATCGAGGAGCTGGTGCCCGGCCGGAGGACACTGCTCGGGGGCATCTCGGCGACGCTCGACATGCCCGAGGCCCCCACCGCGTTCGATAGTGGCCTCACCCGGTTCACCTGGCTGATGGTCGGCCTCGTGCCCGAGCGGCACTGCGACGTGATGCTCCGCGATGACCTGAATGTGTTGACGCTGGCCTGGCTCAACAGCCACTTCCAGACCGGCTTCAAGAACATCCTCGACCGGGCGATCCTCGAGCACGAGCATTTTCACGGACTCGTGCCCCACAAGGGTGACGCAAAGGCGGACGAGATCCCGTTCGACTTCTCGCGGCGCTTGATGTCAGTGGTGGTGTCGACGCCCGATGGCGGCCGGCGGCTTTCGCGTGCTGGCCGTCGCGCCCCTGGCGGCGGGAGGCGTCACGGTGAAATTGCTCACGGGCGACAACGAGTTCGTGCGCCGGAAGATCTGTCAGGAACTGGCGATCGACGTGGGCCAAGTGTTCGTCGGCGACGACATCGACCGGCTCGACGACGCGGCACTTACGGAGGCGGTCGGCCCGGCGATGCTGATGGCCCGCCTGACGCCGAATCAGAAGCGGCGGGTGATCGAGACGCTACGGCGCAAGGGGCACGTGGTGGGGTTTCTCGGCGACGGCGTCAACGACGCCCTGGCGCTCCGGGAGGCAGACGTCGGTATCTCCTTCGATTCGGCCGTCGACCTCACCCGCAAGAGCGCCGACTGTATCCTGCTCGACAAGGATCTGGGGGTGCTCTTGGATGGCATCCGCGAGGGCCGCAGGGTGTTCGTCAACGTGCTCAAGTACATCTGCATGGGGGCCAGTTCCAACTTTGGCACCATGTTCAACGTGCTCGCCGCCAGCGTGATTCTCCCGTTCGTGCCCATGGCCCCGGTTCAGCTCCTGGCCAACAATCTGATCTACGATCTGTCGCAGGTGCCGATCCCGACCGACGACGTCGACCTGGAGCAGATCGCCAGGCCACGGCCCACATGCCACGATTCCACACCGGCTGGTTCGTGGAGTCGCTGCTCACGCATGCACTGGTGATCCACGTGATCCGGACCGATCGGATCCTGTTCCTGCAGAGCCGGGCGAGCCTGCCGCTTTTTGGCCGCGACGACGGCGGTGCTGGTGGGAATCTGGTTGCGGGTTCACGGCTGGGGGCTGGGGGGTCTCTTCGGATTCGTGCCGCTGCCGGCTGCCTACTGGCAGGTGCTGGCGGTGACGGTCGTGGCCGATCTCGTGGTGGCCCATGTGGCCAAGACGCGCTTCACGGGCCGGTGGGCGCCGGGGCGGCCACCGGCGTGAGTTGAGACAAGAGCCTCCTCAGCACGATCCGTGGGTTCCAAGAAGCCCGGACCGCGAGCGACGGGAATGCGGGCAGTGACGCGGAACCGGCGTTTCGCCTGGTCTCACCAGGCGAAATGCGCGAATGCCTTATTCGCATCCGCCATGCGGTGCACGTTGTCACGCTTCGTCACCGCGGCACCCTCGCGCTTGTAGGCGGCGATGATCTCCTCGGCGAGTTTCTCGAAGGTGCCCCGGCCCTTCTTCTCACGGACAGCCTGCAAAAGCCAGCGGATCGCCAGCGACTGCTGACGGTTGCGGTTGACCTGCATCGGCACCTGGTAGGCGGCACCACCGACCCGCTTCGAGCGGACCTCGACGGCGGGCTTCACGTTCTCGAGGGCACGGTTGAAGACCTCGATGGCCTCAGTTTCGGTGATCTTCTTGGTGACGATGTCCATCGCCTTGTAGAAGATGTTTTGCGCGACGCTCTTTTTGCCGTCTTCCATCAGGCAGTTGATGAACTTGCTGGCGAGAAGCGACCCGTAGCGGGGATCGGGGCGAAGTTGTTCGCGGCTGGCTGTGATATTTCCCATGAATCTCTGTCTTTCCTACTGATGCAATGAATCGGGGATCTCAGCCCTTTTTCGCGCCGTAGAGGCTGCGGGACTGTTTGCGGCCCTGGACACCCAGCGTGTCGAGAGCACCGCGAATGACGTGGTAGCGGACACCCGGGAGGTCGCGAACACGGCCGCCGCGGATGAGCACGATGGAGTGTTCTTGGAGGTTGTGGCCCTCACCCGGAATGTAGACGGTGACTTCCTTCTGATTGGAAAGCCGCACGCGGGCGATCTTCCGGAGGGCCGAGTTCGGCTTTTTCGGCGTCATCGTGCGGACCTGCAAGCAGACGCCCCGCTTTTGCGGGCAGCGGTCGAGCACGGGCGACTTGGAGAACTTCCGCTTGGGGCGGCGGCGACTGCGGACGAGTTGGCTGATCGTGGGCATAGTTGATCTTCGTGTGCTGGGAATCGGGAACCCCAAAAGATAGCCAAGGATCCGGGGCGGCGGAAGGCGGTTGCGGAAAACGGCCTGAAAATCAGGCTGACGCCGGCCGCCTGAGCGGCGGGGCCGTCGTTATGCGGGATGGAGGATCTCGCCGCGGCCTCCGGCGAGCGCGTCGCCATGCCACTGCCGCCAGCCGCCCGGGGGCGACGCGGCTGATGCCGGCCGGAACCCGGCGGCAGCCAACCGCCTCAGGAGCAGCGGGAGAAAGCCGGGCCGCCATGCGGTGCCTCGGCGGAACGTGACCGGCGGTTCGGGCCGCGCTGTCAGCGCGATCACGGAGCCGCGGCGCATGCCGAGCCCAGGCTGCCTGCCAACGTCGCCGCCGATCACGACGGAGCCGGCCCGCATCTCAAATCCTGCGGCGTCGCCGCAGCGACCAGCGACTGCGACGATGCCCCGGCGCATCCGGGAGCCAACAAGGACGCCCGCATGGCCGGCGACGGTCACCAGCCCGCCACGCATGCCGATCGGACTGCCGGGCAGGGCGGCGGCGAGGTTATCGCCCACGTTGCCCGCGACGTGGATCTCGCCCCCGGCCATCTCGGCGGCGAGCCAATCGCCGGCGTCGCCAGAGATATCGAGCCGGCCTCCCGCCATGCCTTCGGCGGCGTGGCGACCAATCGAGCCCGTCGCGCAGATTGAGCCCGACTGCATACCGGCGGCCAGGCGATGCACCCGCGAGAAGTTGCCGCGGCATTCGATTGCGGCGTCGGCTGCATCGCCCGACAGGTGGAAGAGTGTGCCGAGTTCACGCGGCCGACCGTCGGCCAGGACCGGCAGCCGCGCGATCGCGGGCAGGGTGAGCGACGAAAGACGATCGGGCACGATGCCGTCGAGATCGATCGACAACGGACTACGATCGTCGGCGTCGCGGAGTGAGAGGACGAGTGGCATCGCGGGGCGGGACGGAAAAAGGTGCGTGGCCGTGGGAGTGCTCACTCCCACAGCCACGCAGCATACCTTGGATGCACGGCGGCGGCCGCTACTTCGCCGTCAGCACGGGCACCTTTCGCGAAGCGCTCGTGGGCGACTTCGTGAGCTCGACCATGAGCACGCCCTTGTCGTACCGGGCCGTGACCTTTGCGGGGTCGACTGACTCCGGCAGTGGGATCGCGCGGCTGAAACCGCCGTAGTGGCTCTCGCGGTGGCTCCAGCCCTCGCCGGTTGCCTCCTTCTCCGACTTCTTCTCGCCGGAGATCACCAGACGGTCCTCCGACACGCTCACGTCGACGTCCTTCGGATCGATCCCCGGCAGCTCGGCGCGGATGTGGATCTCAGCGTCGTTTTCCGACATGTCGATCGCCGGCAGCCATTGCCCATGCTCGGCCGTCCCGAACCACGGCGATGCCAGTGACGGCCGGCTGAAAAAACCCTCGAACAGCCGGTTCATCTCGTTGCGGAAGTCCGCCAGGGTGGCGAGGCTTCCGGATTCCATCCCGCTCGACCGCTTCGTGCGAAAAGGGATCAGACTCATGGAATGTCTCCTCTTCAGGTCAGGCAAAAACATGAAAGAACACACAGACGACGAACAAGCGACGCGGCCGCGGCGTCAGGCCGTTTTCACCTCCACCTTGCGGGGCCGCACGGCGGCCAGCCGCGGCACGTGGATCGTGAGCACCCCCTTCTTGTAGTGGGCCGAGATCTGCGAGGCGTCGAAACCATCGCCGAGTCGGAACGAGCGACGGTAGTTGCCGATGCCATACTCCTGCCGCACGGCCCGGCCTGGAAGTTCGCGGGGCGACACGGCGGCCCGGAGCGCGAGGACGCCGTCCTCGAAGGTCACGTCGATCCCGGCAGCGTGCGCGCCGGGAATGTCGGCGACGAGCAGTACCTCCGCGCCGAGGTCGCAGATGTCGACGTTGGGCTGGTAGGTGAGAGTCGGCTCCGATTGCGGTTCGTTGGCGGGGATCGTCGTTTGGGTCTGGGTGACCATGCTGGGTTCTCCTGCGTGAGGGGTGCGGAATGATGAAGGACGAACGAACTCGCGACGTCAGACCGATCGCACGGCGACCTTGTGGGGCTGACACTCGGCGGCCTTGGGGCAGGTGACAGTGAGCACGCCGTCGACAAGTCGGGCTTCGACGCGTGAGGCGTCGACTGCGACCGGCAGCGCGATGCGCCTTTCGAACGCGCCGGTGCCCCGCTCACGGCGGTGCCACATGACACGGTCCTGCTTTTCGCCGTCGCCGTTGCCTGCCCGGCCCGACGCGTGAGGCACTGGGCAGATCTCCGGCCGTGACCCCTTCACGAGCAGCTCATCGCCGGCAACCGTGATCTCGACGTCGTCGGCATCGAGGCCGGGCAGTTCGGCCTCGACGGTGATGGCCTCGTCACTCTCCCGCACCGCGACCGCGGGGAAGACACCTTCGGCGGGCCGCGTTCCCCAGCCATGCACCGGCGGGGCGGCGGTCAGCGTGGTCCAGACACGATCGATTTCGTCACGCAGTTCCTCGAACGGTAGCGCAAATCCGGGGCGAAAGGTGGACATGGTCAGGCTCCTCAAGCGACGTGGTGGATCGACACCGTCCCTGGAGACCGTCCCTGGAGACCGTCCCTGGAGCGACATTCCCGGCGTTTCGTGCGCGAGGAATGATTCGCAACGACGATGACGGAAGCAACTGGCGGTCAAAGAACGGTTAAAAATAAAACGGGCGCGCCAGTCGCCATGAACGTTCGATCACCGGCCGGGGCCGCGTGGCGAGCCTGGAAAACATCGGTCTCAGCAGAATCGTCGCGAAACTTTGGCAGTCACACCGATCGTGCCGGCTGTCAGCGTGGCAGCCGTGTGCTTTTCGACACCGCACGTGTTGTGGAGGCATCGGCAACTCCTATACTCACGGCTCGTCGATTGGTCAGTCGGCGTGTTTCTGCGGCTCAACGCCGGGGAAACACGTGAGCCGACGGCGGGACCATGGCTGGCAACCGCATCCGTGATCGACGAGAGGATGACGTAGGAGCAGGAGGTAATCATGCGGTTCACGCTACTCGACAGGGTGTTGTCGATCGAACCCGGCAAGTCGATCACGGCGATCAAAACGCTGTCGTTGGCCGAGGAATACCTGGCCGACCACTTTCCCCGCTTTCCGGTCATGCCGGGGGTGCTGATGCTCGAGTCGATGACCCAGGCCGCGGCCTGGACGATTCGGCTGGGCGAGGATTTCGCCCACAGCATGGTGGTGCTCCGCGCTGCCAGAAACGTGAAATACGGTGCCTTCGTCGAGCCCGGCCGAGTTCTCACCGTCACGGCCCAGATCCTCTCCCAGGACGAGAAAACGACCACAATAAAGGCCAGCGGCACCGTCGGCGATCGGACGAGCCTCACCGCCAGACTTGTTCTCGAGCGCTACAACATGGCGGACCGCGTGCCCCATGGGGCCGCTCTCGACATCCGGGTGCGGTCGGAAATGCGAAAGCTCTGGGCGCTCCTCTACCCAGCGCGTGCCGGTGCCCAGCAGAAGTCTGTCCCTTACATGTCGCAGGGAGTCACTCCTGCCGCTGCCTTCGCCAACGCGGGCGGGTGAGGCCCTTGGCCGTCTCGGCACCGCCGCGGCGGCCCTTTCGGCGAGGCCCAAAAAGCGACTTTTCATCGGGAAATTCCGACCGATTTTTCCGTTTGGCCCCTTTCGGCCGGCGGAAAATGGGCAACTTCGGGTTCCCATGCGGGCTGGCCGACATTACAACACAGCGTCGCCCTCCTGGGCGTGTCCCATCCCTCGTTTGCAAGGTGAAGCGTCGATGCCGTCTCGCGATGAAATCTTTGACAAGGTGAAGTCTGCCCTCGTGGATGCCCTCGGAGTCGACGAGGACGATGTCACCCCGAACGCGACCATGGTGGGAGATCTCGGGGCGGAGTCGATCGACTTCCTCGACATCGTGTTCCGCCTCGAAAAGACCTTCGGTATCAAGATTTCAAGAGGCGAACTCTTCCCTGAGGACGTGCTCTCGAGTTCCGAGTTCGTGACCGACGGCAAGGTGACGGCAGCGGGCATCGCCGCGCTCAAAGCGCGGATGCCGTTCGCCGATCTCTCGAAGTTCGAGGCCAATCCCAGCGTGCAAAACTTCGCCAATACCCTCACCGTGGAAGACATGGTGCGGTACGTGCAGAGCAAACTGGTGGCCTGAGCCTTGTATTCAAGGGCGTGCTGACGCTCTCACCCTTCCCTCCAGAGGCGGCAGACCGCCGCGAACGGATTCATGCGCTGGTTCTGGATTGATAGGTTCGACGAGTTTGTTCGCGGCAAACGCGCTACGGCCGTCAAGAACGTCTCGCTTGCTGAGGAGCACCTCCACGACCACTTTCCGGGCGTGGCGATCATGCCTAACTCGCTGATCGTCGAGGGCATGGCCCAGGCGGCCGGCCTGCTCGTGGCTGACGCGATCGAGTTCAACCGCCGTGTCGTGCTCGCGAAGGTGGCGGCCGCGGAGTTTTACTTCGATGCCGTGCCGGGCGACACGATCCGTTTCGTGGCCGAGGTGATCGACCTGAAGCCGACCGGTTCGCTGACGAAGGTGACAAGCACCATTGGCGACCGGCTTCAGGGCGAGGCGGAGCTGTTTTTCGCTCACCTCGGGCCGGGAGAGGGCGTGCCGAAGCTCTTCGAGCCGGAGGAACTGCTCCGCTGGCTCGATCAGATGCACATCTATGACATCGGCCGCGACGAGGCGGGCCAGCCGCTCGCGCGGCCCGACTGGTGAGGCCACGCGGAGACGGGCGATGGGTGCCGACAGACGACGGGTCGTGATCACGGGTGTTGGCTGCGTCACGCCGCTGGGCGTGCGAGTGGAGCAGCTCTGGAAGAATCTCGTCGCCGGCGCCTCGGGCGTGGGGCTGACGACGATCTTCGACGCATCGAAGTTTCCCACGAAGATCTCGGCCGAAGTTCGGGGCTGGGATATGGCCTACGAAGGGCAGGATCCGAAGGCGTGGGAGTTTTGCGGCCGCCACACCAAGTTCGCCGCGGGCGCGGCGATTCAGGCGATGACCGACGCCGGACTCCCGCAGGGGTTGCCCTCCGATCCCACCAGGCTCGGCATCTATCTCGGTAGTGGCGAGGGGCAGCAGGACTTCGCAGCCTTCACGCGGATGATGATGGCGGCGATCGAGGGCGACACGCTCGATGTGGCGAAGTTCACCAAGCTCGGTCTCGAGACGCTCCATCCGCTCTCCGAAGTGGAGCAGGAGCCCAACATGCCGGCCGGCCATCTCGCGGCCCTGTTTGACGCACAGGGGCCCAACCTCAATTGCCTCACCGCCTGCGCCGCCTCCAGCCAGGCGATTGGCGAGGCAACGGAGATCGTCCGTCGCGGCGAGGCCGACGTGATGCTCTCGGGCGGCACACACAGCATGATCCATCCCTTCGGCGTGACCGGCTTCAACCTGCTCACGGCGCTCTCGACGCGGAACGACGAGCCGACCCGGGCCAGTCGGCCATTCGACAACGATCGCGACGGCTTCGTGCTCGGTGAAGGGGCGGCGATGGTGGTGCTCGAGGAACTCGAACACGCGAAGAAGCGTGGGGCGAAGATCCATGGCGAACTCGTCGGCTACGGCTCGACCGCCGATGCCTACCGCATCACCGACACGCACCCCGAGGGCCGCGGTGCCGCGGCGTGCATCACGATGGCGCTCAAGGATGCGGGACTTGGGCTCACCGACATCCATTACATCAACGCTCATGGCACCAGCACGAGCGTGAACGACCGTGTCGAGTCGCTCGCGATCAAGAAGGTCTTCGGTGAGCGTGCTTATAAGATTCCGGTATCGAGCACGAAGAGCATGATGGGGCACCTGATCGCCGCCGCCGGAGCCACGGAACTCATTGTCTGCCTGTGTGCGATCCGCGACGGCCTTCTGCCGCCGACGATCAACTACGAGACGCCCGACCCCGACTGCGATCTTGACTACGTTCCCAACAAGGTTCGGGAAGGGAAGTGCGATTACGCGCTTTCCAACAGCTTCGGCTTTGGCGGACAAAACATCGCGCTCATCGCCGGCCGCTACCGGGGTTAATGCGGCACCGCGTCTGCGCATCCTGCCTGGATTCTCGCCCGCAGAGTTTGCTCAACCCGCGCGCTCTGCACGACCGATACCACCGGTGAAACGCGGAAGAGTGGCCTGCGGCGATGTGCCGGCGGCGCTCGCTCCGCCCATCGGGAACCCCGCCCATGAAATCGCTGCCTCACGCCCTCGGTCTGGTTGTCGTCGCCGCCGTGATCACTACGTCGAGCGGTTGCTCGATCATCGACCGGCTCTTCCTGCTCAACACCGACGGTCCGCACGGCCATCACGCTGGTCAGGTCGGCGGTCAATGCCAGGATGGCCAGTGTCAGGGCGGCCAGTGCGGCCCGGAGGGCTGCCCCGACGGGAACTGCCCGAGCGGAGCCTGTCAGGAGTGCGAAGGGGGCGCCTGCCATCCGCGGCACGTGGGACCGTATGGCGGTCTCGCCAAGCATCACCTGACGCCCGAGGAGAAGGCGGCGCTTGCTGGCTCCGATTACGGCGCCACCCAGCCCGCTGGCCCGCCGACCGGGGCCGTGGCCTATCCGTATTACACGACCCGCGGCCCGCGGGATTTCCTCGCGAAGAATCCGGCGTCGATTGGTCCGCAGTGAAGTCCGATGGCCGTGCGGAGCGGAGCGAGGTGGCAGGCGTCTTCCCCGCGCTCGCGCTTGGGGCTTCCTGACGGGAAGCGTGGCGATTCTCGCGGAGAAGGTGACGCATGCTGCTGCCGCCGATAAGCCGTGGGGCCTGACCGGCGTCTTTTGTGCACGACCGGCCGCGGCCCAGAGATTCCTAAATGGCAACGCCCGCGAATGGCTCCGCTTCCGTCGGCATGACGGCGACCGGGAAACTCACGCTCACCGGCTGGCTCGTCTGTGCGATCGCCGCGATCGGCTTCGCGTTTGATATCTATGAACTCCTCATGCTCCCGCTCGTGATCAAGCCGGCGCTTGCCGCGCTCGGGGGCATGACGCCTGAGGGCGTGCCGCTGCTCGTGCCGGGCTCACCCGAATACACGAAGTGGGCCCGCGCGCTCTTCTTCCTGCCGGCACTCGCCGGCGGCGTCTTCGGCCTGCTGGGCGGCTACCTCACCGACCTCTTGGGCCGCCGCCGTGTGCTCACCTTCAGCATTCTGCTCTATGCCTTTGCCGCACTCGCCGCCGGTTTCGCCACGTCGCTGCCGCAACTGCTCTTCTTTCGCTGCCTCGTGTTCATTGGCGTGTGCGTCGAGTTCGTCGCGGCGGTCGCCTGGCTCGCCGAACTCTTCCCGAACCATGAGCAGCGGGAGCGGGTGCTTGGCTGGACTCAGGCATTCTCGTCGCTCGGTGGGCTCCTCGTGGGCTCGGCCACGGTGCTCGCCGCCCGGTTGGCCGACGCCTTGCCGGCGATCCAGGGTGGCCACGAGGCCTGGCGCTACACGCTCATTTCCGGCGTGATTCCGGCGCTGCCGCTGATCGTCATTCGACCGTTTCTGCCCGAGAGTCCCGTGTGGGCCGAGAAGAAGCGGGCTGGCACTCTCAAGCGGCCGAGCATTCGCGAGCTTTTCAGCCCCGCGCTCGTGCGCACCACCGTCGTGACCACGCTCGTCTTTGCTGCCAGTTACGGCATCGCGTTTGGCGCGATCCAGCAACTGCCGCAGATCCTCGGTGGGCCGAAGGGGCACGCCGCGATCCTTGCCACCGCGAAGGCGGCGCAGGACGAGGCCGTCGCCGCGGCCGGTAAGGCCGGGAAGCCCGCACCTGCTCCGGGCAAACTCAAGGCGATCGCCGGCAACGCCACCGACGAGGCGGTGGCCACCGTCACGATCTACCAGGAGATCGGCGGCCTCGTGGGGCGGGTGCTGCTCGCCTTCGCTGCGTTGCGGATTCTCGGTCGACGACGGCTACTGCGGCTTTTTCAGATTCCGGCGCTCGTCGTGGTGCCTGCGCTCTTCTGGTGGATCTCCACACAGCTCTCCAACGCCGACTCGCTCCCCTGGATCAAGGCGGGCATTTTCGTGGCGGGCCTGCTCACGGTCGCGCAGTTCAGCTTCTGGGGCAACTACATCGCGCTCGTGTTTCCCACCCATCTCCGCGGTACGGGCGAGAGCTTCGCGGCCAACATCGGCGGCCGCGTGCTCGGCACCGCCGCCGCGTGGCTCACGCTGACGTTCTCCGCAGCCACGCCTCCGGATCCCGTGAGGATCGCGCTGGCCGGCGCCGCGGTCGCGGGCGGCTACGCCCTCGTGGGCGCGATTCTCACGCAGTGGCTCCCCGAGCCCGACACCACACTCGAGCACTGAGTTGGCGGGAACGCAGCGGCTCGAGCGGACCTGGCTCTGGTGGATCGCCGGCTCGGGGGCACCTCGGAAGAGGTAGGCGAGGGGGGCAGCGACCGCTCGAGGAGCCTTGGGCGTATCCTCGCCCCGGCGACGAGACTTTTGCCGCCCCCGAGCCAGTGATGCGTGTGAGGCCAGTGCGCTCTACAGCGAGTCTTCGGTACGGAGCGTGACCTCGATGAGCCGCTCCATCACCTCGGCGGGCGACTCGTGCGGAAAGTTCGTGAGCACGACCTCCTTCGCGTAGAGCTTGCCGATGTAGCGGCGATGCCTGGCCGCCGCCGAGCGGCTGGCGAGGAAGTCTCGGTGGGCGGAGTTGATCACGATCTCATTGCCCGCCGCGTCGTACCGCGACCGCCAGGGCTGGCCGTGTTCCGGCTCCAGCCGGTAGCTGGGTAGGCCGCGGCCACCCGAACTATCACCGGCGGAGTCGATCATGAACTTGAGATCCACCTGATCGCTCACCTCCACGTCGCCCTGCCGTACCCGCACCTCGACCGTGACGAGCCCGACGTCAGATGAGGCTAGGCGACAGGACAAGCCATCGGTCGCGATCGCCGCCGAGCCCGCGATGATCTGCCACGCGACTGTCACGCCAGCGGGGATCGCGATGCCCTGCGCGTCGCTGGCGACGGCGGTGAACAGGCACGAACCGCCGGGCGGTCGCCGGGGGTGACGCGGGGAAATCCGAACGCTGGCCAGCGGTCCGGGCTGGGGTGCAAAAAGCAGTGGGGCAGGCTCGGCGACTGGCGCCCGAGGCTGCGATGGTTGGTCACCGGAGGACGCAGATCCGGCGCCCGATGAGCCCTCCCGCTGCTGGAGCGCCAGCTCGTGCTTGGGGAGATCGAAGAAGAGATAGTCTTCGGCCGGAAGATCGGCGAGCGCCGAGGCGAACGCCTTGTGGACTTGCTTGAGGAGTTGGCGACTGGCCCGTTCGGCTTCCGCCTGCTCTCGCGAAGTGACGGCCGCCAGGATGCCGGCTTCGATCGCCGGTGCGATGGCCGCGAGCGCGTCGAGAGCCGCGTCGGGCACGATGCCCGAACGGGTGCCGGGAGCGAGCGCCAGGGCCTCGAAATCGATGAGCCCCTCCAGGCGCCGGTCGGTCCATGGCGCGTGCTGGAACGGGAGAAGCTCGGCGATGTCGGCGAGCACGCGCGTGCCGTCTTTGCAGACCGCGATTCCGCCGGTGCCGGCGGCCTCGTCTCCCCGCTGGTAGATCTCGACGTTGACGTCGCCCAGCGGCGTCGCATACCGCCGCGGAATCTCCAGCCGCTCGCCGTCGAACTCACGGGGTACGACGCGGATCTCCCGCCGGGCCACCGCGTCGACGACGTCGATCGTCACGCCCGTGCGCCGGATCCGGTCGCGGAGTTCGGCCGAGAGATAGCGGGCGATCTTCTCGCCGGTGACGAGATTCTTCGTGCCTTCCAGCAGCGGGCCGACCGTCACGCGGGTGCCGCGGATCGCGAGCCGGCCGCG
Source organism: Planctomicrobium piriforme (assembly GCA_945869735.1). Classification (GTDB taxonomy): domain Bacteria; phylum Planctomycetota; class Planctomycetia; order Pirellulales; family UBA1268; genus QWPN01. The sequence goes on along the minus strand of CAMBPQ010000006.1, from coordinate 5,014 downwards.
TGCGGGGCGGATTGTGTACTGCCGCTCGCCACGCACGAGATGGAGTTCGCGAAGGGATCCCGGACCACCCCCGGACGTCATCCGCAACTCCTCACCGAGGCTCCAGAAGCTGAGCAGGCCGATCCCAAACTCGCCATGCACACCCTGCCGCTGGGTGCCGTGGAGCTGCCGCTTCATCGAATCGCAGAGATGGGTGGCGATCCGTTCGAAGTCAGCGGCCCCCGACGCGTCGGGAGCCACGCCGCGGCCGTCGTCCTCGACCTCGAGGAACAAGCTGCCCTGGGCGCGTCGCCGCGAGATCCTGACGCTCGTCGCCCCGGCATCGATGGCATTTTCGGTGAGCTCGCAGATCGCCTTGAGGGGATGCGTCTGCGAGTGGGCGATGATCGTGATCGCGTTCCACTGGTCGCCGATCGTGAGCGTGCCGGTGATGGCCTGCGTGTTGGTCTTCATGATGGCGAAAGCGTCGCGTGGGTGGTGACGGTCACTCGGCGAGCGTCCGGGGTGCCTGGGGGGCGTCATCGGGCAGGGTTGGCACCGACCAGATCACGTACAGACCGGTCGCCACCGCGGCGAAGAATGCGTAGCGGAGTGTCCAGTGGAGGCTGCTGAGCAGCAGACTCAGCGTCACCACCGTCACCACCATCACGATGGCACGATGCTTGAGACTGCGGCGAATACCTCGGTAGTGCTGCCAGTCGTCGAGCGTGGGCCCGAAGACCTTCGAGCGGTGCAGCCAGGCGTGGATCCGGGGCGAGCCGCGGTAGAAACACCAGCTCGCCAAGAGCACGAACGGCGTCGTCGGAAGCAGCGGCAACACGGCGCCGAGCACGGCGAGCCCAAGGCAGATCCAGCCGCCGCTCACGTAGAGAAACCCGCGGAGCGGGTCGGTGACGGGGCGGAGGTCCATGAAGCGGGGCTTCCCGAGTTGTGCCAGGCAACTACGGGGATTCTACCACGCGCATGTTTGCCGTATGATCTCAAGCGCTGCACCCCCGACGACCCTCGCCCCACCCGCCTTTGGAGAGCCTCCGATGCCCCTCGTTCCACTGCGGATTCTGCTCGACCACGCTGCCGAAAACGGCTACGGACTCGCAGCTTTCAACGTCAACAACATGGAGCAGATCCAGTCGATCATGGAGGCGGCCAAGGAGACCGACTCGCCGGTGATCGTGCAGGCCTCGCGGGGCGCCCGCAGCTACAGCCAAGACAACTACCTTCGGCATCTGATGCTCGCCGCCGCCGAACTCTATCCGCAGATCCCGATCGCGATGCATCAAGACCACGGCAACTCACCGGCCACGTGCGAGAGCGCGATCGACCACGGCTTCACGAGCGTGATGATGGACGGCTCGCTTAAGGAGGATGGCAAGTCGCCCGCCGACTTCGACTACAACGTGCAGGTCACGAAGGACGTCGTAAAGCTCGCGCACGCCCGCGGCGTGTCCGTGGAGGGTGAGCTCGGCTGCCTGGGCTCGCTCGAGAGCGGCGAAGGTGAGGCGGAGGACGGCCACGGTGCTACGGGAAAACTCTCGCATGACCAGCTGCTCACCGATCCCGATGAGGCGGCTCGGTTCGTCGCAGCAACGGGTGTCGACGCCTTGGCAGTCGCCATCGGCACGAGCCACGGCGCCTACAAGTTCACCCGCAAGCCTGACGGCGACGTGCTGGCCATGAAGCGGATCGAGGAGATTCATGCGAAGCTCCCCAACTGTCATCTGGTGATGCATGGCTCGTCGAGCGTGCCACAGGAACTGCAAGACATCATCACCAAGTACGGTGGGAAAATGCCGCAGACGTGGGGCGTGCCCGTGGCGGAGATCCAGCGGGGCATCAAGCACGGCGTGCGGAAGATCAACGTCGACACCGACTGCCGAATGGCGATCACCGGTGCGATCCGCAAGGTCCTTGCCGAGACGCCCGAGAAGTTCGACCCCCGCGACTTCCTCAAGCCTTCTCGCGACGCCATGAAGAAGGTTTGCGTTGAGCGGATGGTGCAGTTCGGTCAGGCCGGAAATGCCGGAAAGGTGAAGTGCATCACGATCGCCGAGATGGCCAAGCGATACGCTGGGGCCTGAGGGCTGGCTCGCTCGCTGTCCGGGGTGGCCCGTGCCCTGTCGCCGGACGTTCGCTACGGGCATCCCGCCCTCCGCTCACGCCGTGCTGGCCTCGCTTCGCCATCCTGGCTTCGCTTGCCAGCAAGGCCGGCGACATGGCACCTTGGAGGAGGTAGGCAAGGGGGTCGGCGAACGCTCGAGGAGCCTGGGGCGGATCCTCGCCCCGGCGACGAGACTTTTGCCACCCCCGAGCCGGCGATCCACCAAAGTCGGATGCGCCCTAGCCAGATTGGCGGACGCCGCAAAAGGCCGCGAGAACGTCTGGTCTGGTCTGGTCTGGACCCGCGGACAGGGACCACCTACCGTCCCGGCCCTTCCGGGTGGATTGCCCCCGGACTATTCCCGGCCTCCGTCGAAGGAGATACCTCGTGGCCACGCTGCGGTGCTCGAACTCGCGATTGCTTCTGTGCGGATCGCTCGTCGCGGGAGCCTGCGGATTCGCCGTCGGCGTCCGTGCCGCCGACGGGGAATCGACCCCGCCGCGGACGCTGATGCGGCTGCCGGGATGGATCGAGTCTTTTGGCGGCACAGAGACCGCCGCGCGGGCGACAAAAAAAGACCGGGAACCGGACGCCCCCGTCGCCCTTCCCATCGCCGACTGGAGCGACGCAAAGCCCGCCGCCAAACCGGTTGTGAAACCGGTGGCTCCCCCCAGACTCAGCCCCGTCGCCGCCCCTCCAGCGGCCGAAACAGGTGGACTACGTCGGTGGCTCAACGACCGGGTGGCGACACTGCCGAAGCCATCCAGCCCCGTCCCCTTGCCCGAGACGCCCCAACCGCCGACCGAGACCGTCGAGCCGCCGCGGGCGGAGTCAGTGGTCGAAACCACGGACTCCGTTTCCACGCCGCAGACCAAGCCGCAGACCGTGTCGCCTGACGAGATGCCGACGCTTTCGGTCGACCCGGCAAGTTTTCGCGGCGTCCTGCCTGGCAAGACCAGCCGCGCCGTGATCGAAAAGGACTGGGGCGCCGGCGAGGCGGTGACCCGCGACGATGGAACGGCTGGATCGACGTGGGCGATCGAGCCATTCGAACGCGTCGAGGTCAGCTACCGGGATGACGTCGTTGCATCGATCATCATCAAACTCACCGAACCGGTTCCCATGGCCGACCTTGCGCGGCAACTGGAGATCGCGGACCTCCGCACCGTGACGGTCCACAACGAACAAGACACCGTGATCGGCGCGGTCTATCCCGAACGCGGGGTGATCCTCAGCGTCACTCCCGGAACGGAAGAAGCCACCGGCATCCTCATCGAACCGCTCGACCCGGATTCGTTCGTGCTGCGAGCCGAGAAGGAGATCGAAACGCGCTCCGCCTATGCGGTAGCCGACCTGCAGTACGCGATCCAGATCGACCCACAGCACGTCCGTGCCCATCGGCTCCTCCTCGTCCTGGTGGCCGATCAGGGCAAATGGATGCAGGCCCTGACTCTGGCGCAACAAGCTGTCCGTCTGGATCCTGAGGATGTCTGGACGAAGCTCAAACACGCCAGTGTGCTTCTGGCCCTCGACCGACCAGACGAGGCCCAGACCGTGCTCGACGGCGTCGCGAGTGCCGCCAACTCGTCGCCGCTGGTCATGGCGCAGGCGGCGCGGCTCGCCGGGCGGATCGAACTCGCCCGAAAGATTCCCAATCACCAAAAGTCCGTCGAACAGTTCAGCGAGGCCATCCGCCGTGGTTCGCCCCTGCTGACCACACTGTCGCCCACAGTGCAGGCCGCCGTCCGCGAGGTGTTGCTCGACGCTCACCTCGGCACGGCACTGGCGATCGCCCGGGGTACATGGCAACAGAAGAGCCGCGTGATTCCCAAGTGGATCAGCCGGGCGGATACGGTCGTCAAGGAGTTTGATGGCGGCGACCGCGAACGATACGTGCTGGAACTGCAACTTTGTCGCGGCGTGCTGGCCGCCGCGGCAGGCTCCACGGACGCGATCGAACCACTCGCCTGGGTGAAGCGGCTCCTGGAACTCCGTGACCGGATGGGTGAGGCTGAAACCGATCCGTGGCGGCGACGGCAGCTCGACTGGGAGGTCGGGCAGGGCCTCACCGACGCCCTCACCGCTGCCCAGAAACGTGGCGACGCCACCGATATGCTCGATAACGCCACGCTCACCGCGGCCTACCTGGAACGGGGTGCGGAGCACCGCGAGCTCACCGTCAAAGAGCGCAAGAGCGTCGGTGAGTTGTTATTTCGCATTGGCATCATGCACAGCCTCCAGCGCGGCGACCACACGACAGCCGTCACCTGGTTCGATCGTGCGGTCCCGCTGTGGGACGACAACGATTGCTTCGAAAGCGACGGCGATCTCGGCCGGCTCGGCGAGTCGTACGTGAGCATGGCGATCTCCTACTGGCAGGTGGCGCGTCGCGAGGAAGCCGTATCGCTCAGCCGTCGCGGCGTCGACCTCATGGTGGCCGCCGTCGACAAGAGCCAACTCGAGGAGCGTGCCCTCTCCGTGGCCTACGGGAACCTGGCGACGATGTACGCCGAACAGGGCGACGACGAGCAGTCGCGAAACTACGCCGAGATGGCCAGCCGCGCCGAAGCCACCGGCACGGTGCGGTAGCGTTGAAGGCGGCGTACCTGCCAAAAAGCCCGGAGCGCGAGCGACGGGTATACGGCGTGGTGGCGCGGAGCGGGTTGGGATGGGGTCCGATAGGGGTTGAGAAGGCCCGCTTGTGTTCGGGTCACCAGACCGAACAGCCCATGCTCGACAAAGAAGGCAGTCGGCCACAAGAACCATTGGTCCATCCTGGGTTTTCATGGGCAGAGCGGTAAACGGCCGCCGCGCAGGGCGATCACATCTGTGGTCTGGACGGGTTTTGTGGAGCGGGAGCCACCAGGCCTTTGAGCGTCCGCGGGCGAACCAATCCGGCACCGTCTCGATGCGACC
>CAMBPQ010000005.1 GCA_945869735.1 Planctomicrobium piriforme | reverse complement strand
TGCCACAGATGCCCACGGCGTGGACTCGGACAACCGCCTCTCCCGGACCGGGAGAGGCCGGCTCCGGAATGTCGATACACCGCAACTCCTTCGGCTTCTCCAACAACAGCGCCTGCATCGCATTCCTTTCTCGCGGGGCCACCGGCCCGCTCACTCAAGCCCATAGAACTCCGCCGCCGTGCCCCCCCAAATCGCGTCCTGCTCATCCGCTGAGAGCCGTGCGAAATACTCCCGCGGGATCGTGGCAACGTCGGCATACTCGCCGGCCAGGAGGCAGACGGGCCAGTCGCTGCCGACCATCAGCCGCCTCGGCCCGAAGGCCTCCAAGGCGACGTCGAGGTAGGGGACGAAGTCGGCCGGCTTCCATCCCTTCCAGTCGGCCTCCGTCACCAGCCCCGACACCTTGCAGCAGACGTTGTCGTGCCGGGCGAGGGCCCTGATGTCACGCCGCCACGAGTCGATCTCCCCCGCCTTGATCCGCGGCTTGGCGAGATGATCGAGGACGAACGGCTGCTCGGGAAGCAGGCCCACAAGTTCCACGGCGGCCGGGAGCTGATGCGGATAAAGCAGGAGGTCGTAGGTGAGGCCAAAGGGGTGCAGCTGCCGCAGTCCACGCAGGAACTCGTCACAGCAGAGAAACCGCGGGTCGGGCTCGTCCTGTACGACGTGCCGAACGCCCACGAAGCGGTCGTGCGCCACGAGCCGCACGAGGTCGGCATGCACGCCGTCGCTCCGCAGGTCGACCCAGCCGACGACCCCGCGGATCAACGCATTCCCGTCCGCCAAATGCAAAAGCCAAAAGCTCTCCTCGACCGACTGCCGGGCCTGCACCGCCACCGAGCCGCCGATGCCAGCGGCTGCCGTGGCTACCGCGAGCTCGACGGGTAGAAAATCCCGCGCGAGCCGCTGCATGTCTCCGCCGATCCACGGGTACTCGGCGGCCGAGTATTTCCAAAAGTGTTGGTGAGCGTCGATACGCATGGGCAGGTCAGTTGTTGCAGGCGAGGCCTTCGAGGTGGCCACGGTTCTTCACCGGCGCGAAGATCGCCTGCACGTCGAGAAGGAGATCGGCGTCGAGCGGCTCGGCGGCCCACGCCGCCCAATCGCGGATGTTCCGCGGGTTGGCGCTGCCCGCGACGGTCGTGGCGATATCGGGGTTGGCCAGAGCGAACTGCAGCGCGAGCTTTGCCAGCGGCGTGCCGCGGCTGCGGCAGAGTTCGGCCGCCGCGCGGGCCGCCGCCTTGACCTCCTCCGGCTCCTTGAGCCAGGCGGGAAGCGGGGCGTCGGTGAGCAGCCGGGCGCTGAAGGGACCGGCGTTCATGACGCCGATCCCCTTCGTTTTGAGGAAGGGAATTGTCTCGTCGACAAACCGGGTGTTCTGTAGCGTGTACTGGTTGTAGTTGAGGCCGCAGTCGAGGGCGGCCGCCACGCTTCCCAGCGCCTCATCGAGCGTGACAGAGCGAAACTCCTGGCCGAGGGAACTGGCGCCGAAGGCCAGGATAGGCACCTCAAGACCGGTCGTGCCGAGCAGGCGTGTCTGCATGGGATCCTCTCAAAACGTGCGGCAGCCAAGGGACACAATCAGATTGGCCCAGGGCTGCGTGTCAGCCGTCTGGATCGTAAGCACATGGTCTTCCGACGCGACGGCCTTGTAAAAGTCCCATTTCACGATCGGCTCAAGCTGGCAGGGCGATTTCAGGGCGGCGAGAATCCGGCGATAGTCGGCCCAGACCGGCGGGTCGCCGGGAGTCGCCGCGGCATAGGAGTCGGCTCGATCGACACCCATGGTAAACACCTCGTCAATCCGCACGGCGCCGAGCAGCGCCTCGAAGACCTGTGCCACCGTTGGCACGCCGGGCATCAACTGCAGCGACACGAGTTCGGCGCGGGGCCCGCGCTTGTTGGCGGCCGGATAGTTGCCGTCTGCGATCAACACCTTCGAGTGGTGCCCCGACGTGGCGAGGATACGGAGAATCTCCGGGTGGACGAGGGAGCCGTTGAGCATGGCGGGATCTCCGTGGGTCAGGCAAGGACGTGCTGGCGGATGCTCATGATTGTGCGGCGGGCGGCCTCCTCGGCCGACGGCAGCGGTAGCACCTCGGCCGAGAGAAACCGGTCGTAGTGGATCGCCCGCAGGGCGGCGACGACGGAACCGACGTCGGTGTGGCCGAGGCCGACGGCCCGGCGGTTGGAGTCTGCCCAGTGCACATGGCCCACCCGCCCGCCGCAGGCGACGATCGCCAAGGCGAGATCCTCTTCCTCGATGTTCATGTGAAACAGGTCGCAGAGCAGCCTGACATCGGCAATACCCCGGCTCTCGAGAAATGCCGCCGCATCGGCCTGCCGGTTGAAGAGGTCGGTCTCGTAGCGATTGAGCGGCTCGTAGAGGAGCGACTGCCCGTGGCGGGCCGCGCAGACGCCGAGGTCGCCAAGCGCATCGGCTAAGAGGGCAAGCGCTACGTCACGGGGCACGCCCGCGTCGCTCTTGCCCTACATCGAGCCGACGATCGCCGGCGCACCCAGTTCGCCCGCCACGTCGATGATGCCGGCGATGAAGTTCTGCGCCCTCCCACGGACCGACGGATCAGCGTGGCAGAGGTGCAGGCCATGCTTCACCCACCCGGCCCCGGTGCCGACGGCCGCCAGCGTAAGACCGTGCGCCACCAGCACCGGCCGCACGGCCACGGTCGCGATGTCATCGGCCGACGCAGGAAAAATCTCGACGCCATCGAAGCCACTCTCAGCAGCCGCCCGACAGCCCGCCGCGAGGCTGCCATGAAAGACGAACGGTCCCCGTCGAGCCTCGGGCACAAGACAGAGGGTGACCGCGGATTTCATGGCTTCTGGCCTGGCAGGAACAGCGGGCGGAGGTGGCGCTCGAAGATGTTCTCCGTCACCTGCTTCGCGACGATGTCACGGTTGGCGACCAGGAGGTCGGTGTACCGCGAGCCCTGCCGGGCCGCCACCTTGAACGACACATGCACGAGCTGCCGCATGTGAGGGTTGAAGACGGGGTTTGTCGACACGTGCCGAAGCGCCGCGGCAAACCGCGGACCATCCCACGAGGCCACCTCGGACGGCGGCGGTAGTTTTTTCTGCTCGATATCGATCACCGAGGCGTAGGGACCACAGAGTTCGTCGACGTGGTCGAAGGCGTAGGCGTAGATCTCCTGCGCGAGCGCGAGGCCATCTCCCCCAGCCTCGGCCAGACCGATCATCTCCTCAAGCCAGGTCGTGCCGGCCGTCTTCAGGTGCACGCCGGCGCCGCTCGCGGTGAGCGTCCGGCGGATGATGGGGTAGAGGGAAAACTTGTCGCTGCCGGAGTGCACCGAAAGCTTCAGCGACCCGGGCAGTCCGTAGCGATCCACCGCGAAGCCACAGACGGCTACGTCGTCAGAAAACTCCCGCTCGAACCGACCAAGATCGCCAACGTAGTCGACTCCCTTGTTGAACCGCCCGGTGAACTTGGGGGCGATCGTCTGCAGTGGAATATTCTCGTCGGCCAACAGCGCGAGAATGACGAGCAACTCTGGCGGCGTCTGCGGCTCGTCGGTCTCGTCCATGCTCACCTCGATCACCACGTCGTCGCCGCGGCGGGAGCGAATATGCCGGTGGATCTCGCCGGCCTCCCGGCAGGCAAGCAGGTACTTCCGCGCAATCGTGGTCAGCGACTCCTCCGAGAGGTCAATCGCCTCGGCGACGCCGGGCACCGCGACGGGTCGGGCGAGCTCCGGGTGCCGGGCCACAATGGCCCGGACGTCGGCGTCGGCCGCTGGCTTACCGATCGAGTCAGCGACGTCGATCGTGAAGAAGTCGCTCGAGTCGAGGAATCGCTCCACCGTGTCGAGTCGGATGTGGTCGGCATCGACAAACCAGGGATGGGGCCAGCCGCGGGCCGCCACAGCCTTTGCGGCTGCGGCGCGGACGCTCGCCGGCTCACTGCTGATGAACGAGTGCTCCCGGTTCGACTTGTTCCAGACCGGTGCCACAACGACACCGGCGGCCGAGAGCCGCTCGAAGGCCGCGAGTTGTGCCTCAGCCTCGTGCGCGAACCGGTCGCCGACGCCGAACGAAAACCGGGGGAGTGTGAGCATGACGGGGAGCATACGGCTGGGGGCTGGAATGATATTTCTTGACAACGGGATGGCTCTTTTTGACCTGCCGAATCTCGCCCCCGCCGCCTTTCAGCAATACAACCTCAGACGTCGAGGTTCTTGACGTCGAGTGCGTGCTTCTCGATGAACTCGCGACGGGGCTCGACCTTCTCGCCCATCAGCACGCGGAACAGATCGTCGGCCGCGGCCGCGTCGGTCATCGTGACGCGGAGCAACGTGCGGTTGGCGGGGTCAAGCGTCGTGTCGCGGAGCTCCTCCGCGTTCATCTCGCCGAGACCCTTGAAGCGGGTGATGGTCAGGCCCTTCTCGCCCGCCCGCCGGACGGCCGTGAGCAGCCCGCGGAGATCCTCGAGACCGATCTCGTTGTCGCCCCGGCGGAGCATGTATCGCGGCTCCTCGGTGCCCGTACGGTCCTCGGGCAGGAGCGATTCGATGCCGAAGCCCATTGCCTCAAGCTCCTTCATCCCCGCGTTGATGCTGCGGACTTCGTGGAGATCGACCACGACGAGCTGATCGTCGCCGGTGCCGGGGGCCGTGCCCGGAGTCGCGTCGCCGGCGGCCTGTGCCTCCTCGACGCGGCCCACGGCGAGCTCACCCCCGGCCGATTTCTCCTTCCCCTTCACGAAGGCCTCGAGTTCGTCGCGACTCGTAAACCAGTGCTCCTCCACGCCATAGTAGACGTGGTACATCGGCAGCTTGCCGGTCTTCGGATCGCGTCGACCGGCGTGGTCGCGGAGGCTGATGCCCCGCTTTTCCATCGCGACCAGGGCGTCCTCCAGACCGGAGAGCGTGCGGCAGAGTTTCTGCATTTCGTCGCCGGCGATCTCCCGACCATCACCCGGGAGAAACACGCCTTCGCCGAGGCCTTGGTCGAGGAGCTGCTTCTTCATCTCGTCCTCGGTCTGCACGTAGTAGACGTTCTTTTTGCTTCGCACGCGGAACAGCGGCGGCTGGGCGACATAGACATGGCCCTCGGCGACGAGTCGATACATCTGGCGGTAGAAGAACGTGAGCAGCAGCGTGCGAATGTGCGATCCATCGACGTCGGCGTCGGTCATGATCACCACCTTGTCATACCGCCGCTTGCCGAGGTCGGCCTCATCGCCGATGCCGGCGCCGATCGCAGAGATCATGCTCCGCACCTCCTCGTTGGCGAGCACCTTGTCGTCGCGGCTTTTGTAGGCGTTGATAATCTTGCCCCGCAGGGGAAGGATCGCCTGATATTCACGATGCCGGCCGCCCTCGGCGGAGCCGCCGGCACTGTCACCCTCCACGAGGTAGAGCTCGCACCGCTCGACATCGCGGCTGGTGCAGTCACGAAGCTTGCCGGGCAGGCCGCCGCCAGACAGGGCGCCTTTCCGCTCGCGGAGCAGCTGCTTCGCCTTCTTGGCGGCCTCGCGGGCCTCGGCTGCCAGCACGCCTTTCTGGGCGATCGCCTTGGCGCTTTTGGGATTCTCCTCGAGGTACTTTCCGAGGAAGTCGCCCACCGCCGAGTTGAGGATGCCCTCGACCTCGCCATTGCCGAGCTTCGTCTTCGTCTGACCCTCGAACTGCGGCTCCGGCACCCGGACGCTGATCACAACGGTGAGACCCTCGCGGACGTCTTCGCCCGTCGGCACGAGATCCTTGTAGAGGCCAGTTTTCTTGCCGTAGGAATTGAGGGCCCGGGTGAGGGCCGCGCGAAACCCCGAGACGTGCGTCCCACCCTCGGTCGTCGAGATGTTGTTGACGTAACTGTGCAGGCTCTCGGTGTATTCGCCCGTGTATTGCAGGGCGATGTCCCACGAGACGCCCTCACTGGAGCCCTTGATCACGATCACATCGGCGTGGATCGGATCACTCGCCTTGTTGAGATGCTCGACAAACTCTTCCACGCCCCGCTCGTAGCAGTATTCGTCGGCGTTGCCGCTGGCCGCGTCATTGAACGTGATCCGTACGCCCGAGTTGAGGAACGCCAGTTCCCGGAGGCGGCGGGAGAGGATGTCCCACGAGAACTTCGTCTGCGGGAAGATCTGCGGGTCGGGCTTGAAGGTCGTCTTCGTGCCGGCCCGGGTCGTCGTGCCCATCTTGCGGACGAGGCCCGTTGGTTCGCCCCGCTGATACTCCTGCTGCCAGACGTGTCCCTCGCGGGAGACCTCCACCTCACACCACTCGGAGAGAAAGTTGACGACCGTCACACCCACGCCGTGGAGGCCGCCGGAGGTCTGATAAGCCCCCTTCTCGAACTTGCCGCCAAACTTCAGCACCGTCATCACACCTTCGAGGGTCGAGACCTCCCGGTCCATTTCCTCGGAGAGTTGCGGATGACGGTCGGTGGGAATGCCTCGGCCGTCGTCCTCCACCGTCACGCTGCCATCGACATTAACCGTAACGCTCACGCGCTTGGCGTAGCCCGCCATGCACTCATCGATGGAGTTGTCGACCACCTCATAGACGAGATGGTGAAGACCGCGAGCCGTGTTATCGCCGATGTACATGCTGAACCGCTCGCGGACGTGCTCGCGGTCGGAGAGATGCTTGAGATCCGCCGACGTGTAGTCCTGCTGCGGTTCGTCTGCCATGGGAAAAACTCCTCGCGAATCGGTGCGGTTGGTGGGATGGATCAGGTGGTTCGGCCGGCGTCCGCCAGCAGCCGGCAGCGGATGTCGGTGATGCCCGCGTCGGGCAGCAGTTCCTGGAGTTGTTTCACGATGGCCCGCTTGTGGAAACCGAGTTCCTGCACGTGTGCAGAGTGGCTCACAAATACCTCCAGCACGCCCCGCCGGACGAGCCCCGGCTGCGACGCCTTCTTGAGCGCATCGGGTGCCACGGTCTGCCAGACAGAGGCAACAGCCGACGTGCCCTGCTCCCGGCCGTAGCCCGTGCGGGCCATAAGTCGGGCCATAACTCTTCCGATGGCGAGTGGTTCGGTCTCGGCCTTCGGACGCCGGTGGTTGATTGCCATGGTCACGCCCGCGCCTTCCACCTTAGTCGGCCGCGAGTGGCATGATGACGTAGCCGTACCCGTCCTCGGTGCTACAGACGCAAGCGCTTTGTGCATCGGTGATTTCGACAGCCACGGTCGCAGCAGGGTCGAGCACACGGAGGAAGTCGGCCATGAAGCGGGGGTCGAGTTTGATCCTGACGGTGGCCCCGGAATAGTCGATCGGCAGTTCAACCCGGCTTTCGCCGCTCTCCGCCGACCGACCCGAGAGCACCAGCTGCCCTGATTCGAACGAGAAGTCGACTCCCTTTGACTGTTCGCTGGTGACGATTGCGGCCTGCCGCACAGCCGCCAGTAGCGGTCCCGCCACGAGTTGCACGCGGACCGCGTCGGGCCGCTCGGGGAAGACATCTCGCCATCTGGGAAAGCGGCCCTCGACGAGGCGGGCCGAAATCGTCGTGCCCCCAGTTTTGACGAGAATCTCGTTGGAACGGACAGCGAGGTGGACAGTCTGATCGCCGCCACCGAGACAGCGTTCGATCAGTTGCATCGCGCGGGCCGGCACAATCGGCTGCGCGTCGGCCTGCGCACCATCCCGCGCCTCGGCAGGCCCCTGCATCTTCGCCAGCCGGCGGCCGTCAGTGCCAACCGCAATCACTCCCGGCTGTGAGAACTCGACCAACACGCCACCCAGGGCGTAGCGGCTCGACTCGCTGTCGGTCGCAAACACGGTCCGCTTCACCAACTCGCGGACCAGTGGAGTCGCGAGTTCGAAATACTCACCCGTCGGAAACGTGGCCACCGAGGGAAACTCGAGCGGGTCCTCGGCCGGCAGACGAAACTCGCTCCGCGGCGCCTTGACCACGGTGGCCGTGCCGTCGGAATGAATATCGAACACGGTACCAGGCCCACTCTCACGGACAATCGCCATCAGACGGGTGCTCGGTAGGAGAACCGCACCGGGAGCCGATATCTCCACACCCTCGATTTCAATCCGAATGCCGACCTCGAGATCCGTCGCCGAAAGGACCACGCCCCCTGGGGTGGCCTCAAGTTTCACGTTCGTAAGCACCGGCTTGGGCGAACGCGTGGGAACGACCGCCGTGGCACTTTGCAGTGCGGCCAGGAGTGGCTCCTTCGGGCAGCGAATCTTCATCGACGATCTCGATCCTTTCCCGGTACTCACAGTGAATCCCGAAGCCCCTTACTGTACCCGAAAAAGAGCCTGCTGAAATGCCCCCGGCGTGCATGCCGCGGACGGCCAAGGGCCGATTGAACGCGGAATGCTGGCTGGATTTTTGTCATTACGTAATGAAAGGAGACAACAGGAAAGAGTATTCAAGGTAAGAAGAAACAGCCGACCAGCGAACGGCTCCCGTTCGAAAACCAACAACGCTCGCAGTGAGGGGCAAAAACCGCCGACTATTCGCCTAAAAAATGCGATATTTCGACAGGACGTCGATGTGCATGGTCTGTTGGTTGAATGGTGAACCGGTGACGGTCAGGCATCATGAGGATGCATGGTGGCAGTGGGTTGCCCGGCATGGGCTTTTCAGCAACATGCCCACACACGAGGCGGTGCTGGTTGGTTTTCTGGTGCCGCAGCGGCGGGTTCTTTTGTCGGTTCGGCGGCCGGCCGTTTCGAACCACCCACTCAACAGTGAACTCACACGCGTGCGTCGGGCGTCATCCCGCCGGATGCCTGCGGCGACGGAGCCGTGGTGCCCGCAGTTCCCCCACAATTTTTTCCACGTCCTGCGCGAAGCCGTGATCGGCACGGATCCACTTGTTTACGCTGCGGACGCTCCGCATCACGGTGGTGTGCTGTCTGCCGCCAAAAGCCTTGCCAATCTCCTCCAGGCTGTGGATCGTCAGCCGCCGGGCCAGATACATCGCCACGCTGCGGATGCGAACCACGCACTGCTGACGGCCATGGCCAATGAGCACCTCGGCGGCGATGCCGTGATGCCGCGCCGTCGACCGAATCAGGCTGGCGATGGATCGTGATGGCACCATGCCAGCATCCCGATCGAGGCTCCGGTCGGCCGCTGGAAGGGAGAGCACCATGCCGGCGGAAAGCCGCGACTCGAGTGCCGCCTCAAGCCCCGCCGCGACCGGCGTCCGGGCCAGTGACACGCAGACCAGCGTGCCGGCTTCCGCGGCGGCATCGAGCAATCTTGCGAAGAGGTGCTGGCAGTGAGGCGAGGCGAGGCGATCGACGCCCCGCACGAGCAGGAATGGCTTCGAGAGCAGGCGGGCGTGGAGTCGATCAAGGCGGTCGTGGGCCTCGGCAGTGGCGAGCATCGATCCGAGTTCCCGGCCATCGGCGATGGCGTTTCCGTCGGAGGTAGACCCCAGACAGACATTGCGGATGTCGCCAAGCAGATCCGTTGCGGCATCGGGCCGCACCAGCACGAGTGGCTGGTAGACGGCGACCCGCGTGCCGGCGGCGGCCGACAGCAAGGCGAGCAGTTCCCGTCGAGCCAATGCGGCGGCGTCGATCCCCGCCCGGGGCGTCTGCACCTGAACACGCGATTTTCGAGACACCGCCATGGGATGACGCCCCGAACCGGGGCCCCGTGGAATCACCACTCGCGGGCGTCCCTGCCAGCGCTCACCTTTAGGAAGCCTAGCGGTGCCGGGGCGCGGGGTGAAGGCCGCCCGTCGCGATCCCGCGGAACACCGCGATGAGCCGTTCACTCGCGGCCAGGACGTCCTGCTCCGACGTGCTCCGTCCGAAGCTGATGCGAACGGCCCCGTGTGTGACCCAGGCCGGCATGCCGAGCGCGGCGACGGCCGGGCTCGGCTCGCTCGATCCACTGGCGCATGCCGTGCCGGTCGCCAGGCAGACGCCCGCAAGATCGGCGGCCATCGCGATCACCTGTCGGTCGCAACCGGAGATCGCCACGGTCGAAATGTGTGGGGCGCGATCAGATGTCTTCCCGACCACGCAGAGGCCGAGGCCGGCAGCGGCGGCCGCCGTCGCCAGGCGGGATTCGAAGAGGTCCCGTAGCCGTGTCAGCCGCTGGGTCGTCTCGGCGCGCTCTGCCACGGCCAGTTCGACGGCCCGCGCGAATCCCACGGCAAGACAAGTCGGCTCCGTGCCGCCCCGCAGGCCCAACTCCTGAGGCCCTGGCACGAGCGGTTCGATCTGAATCCCGCTGCGGACCACGAGGCCGCCGATCCCCCGCGGGCCGCCGAACTTGTGCGGGGCGAAGGCGATGGTCATCGCGGCGAGATCCCGGAACGGGACCTCGGCCCAGCCGACCGCCTGCGTCGCGTCGGCATGCACGAGCAGCCGCGGATGAGACCTCATCCAGCCGGGGAGCGGCTCGCGCCAGTCACAGATGCCGGTCTGCCCGCAGACGGGGGTTGTGCAGAGGATGGCCCGGCCATCGGCGGGCAGCGCCTCCACAAATCGCCCTGCCGCCGCCACCGCACCGCGTTCGTCGAGCTCCAGGGAGGTCGCCGCCCATCCCTGATCCACGAGATCCTGGGCGGCCGCGGCAACGCTCGAATGATCGCGGGCCGACCAGGCGATGCACCCGCTGAGTCCGGCGGCCGCACCGACTACGCCGAGCCGGTTGGCCTCGGTCGCCCCGCTGGTGAACACGAGTCGGTCGCGGTGGGGGCCGCTGGTGTTGCATCCGATCGCCGCGAGGATCCGCTCACGGGCGTCCTCGAGGGCAGCGTGGGCCCGGCGGCCGGCGGCATGAGGGCTCGACGGGTTGGCAAACGCGGTGCCCGCGGCCTCCTGCATGGCGGCAGCCACCTCGGGCCGCAGAGGTGTGGCGGCCGCGTGGTCGAGATACACGGCATCCCCGCGTGGCGATGGGGCGTCGGCGGCCATGGCGTGGTGGCTCGTGTCAGCTGGCGTCAAGGAATGAGGCGATCCGGTCGATCCCCGCGGCCAATTTCTCCTCCGCTGCCGCGAACGACATGCGGACGTGACCTTCAGCGCCGAACGCGCTGCCCGCAACGAGCGCCACGTGCTTCTGCTCCAAGAGCGCCTCGCACCAGGCCGTGCTGGTGCCGATGCCGGCGGAGCGCATTCGCTCGAGCGGCTGGCGGATGTCGAAAAAGGCGTAGAACGCGCCGCCGATCTCCGGCAGCCGGATACCCGGCAGTGATTCGAGCCGCCGGACCACGAAGTCCCGCCGGCGCTCGAACGCCCGGCACATCTCGGCCACGCACTCCTGCGGGCCGGTGAGCGCGGCCACGGCGGCATGCTGACTCACGCTCGCGGGGTTGCTCGTCTCCTGACTCTGGAGATTGGCGATCGCCTTGGAGAGCGGTTCGGGGGCGATCGTCCAGCCGATCCGCCAGCCGGTCATCGAATAGGTCTTGCTCACACCAGCGACCACCACGGTGCGGTGCTCAAGCCCGGGCCGGAGCGTGGGAAAAGAGACGCTCGCGCGGCCGTCGTAGACGAGCTGGTCGTAGATCTCGTCTGAGACGACGGCGAGGTCGCGTTCGATCGCGACGTCGGCCAGGGCCCCGAGTTCCTCAGCCGAATACACGACGCCCGTCGGGTTGCTCGGCGAACAGAGGAGGAGCATCCGCGATCGGGGCGTAAGGGCCGCCCGGAGGGCCGCGGGCGAGAGCTTGAAGTCGTCCTCGATCCGTGTTTCGACGAGCACAGGCTTGGCCCCGGCGAGCTTGATGAGCTCCGCATAGCTCACCCAGTAGGGCGTGGGCACGATTACCTCGTCTCCCTCGTCGAGCAGTGCGGTAAACACGTTGTGAAGCGAGTGCTTGGCCCCGTTGGAGACGACAACCTGCGCCGGCGACACGGCCAGGCCCGTGCGGCGGGAATAGTCGGCGGCGACGGCGGCGCGGAGCTGAGGGATGCCGGCGGCGGGCGTGTATTTCGTCTTCCCGGCTCGGATCGCCTCCTCGGCAGCCCGGCAGATGTGCGCGGGGGTGGGAAAGTCAGGTTCGCCCACCGAGAGATCGATAACGTCGATGCCGGCCGCGGTCATCGCCGAGGCGCGGGCCGCCATGGCAAGCGTGGCCGATGGCTCGAGGGCCCGCATGCGGCGGGCGGTGCGTAGGCTCTTCGACTCCATGGCTGCGGCTCGCGGCACCTCGTAGAGAAGACAGATACATCAACAAGCAAGAAAACGACCAACAAGAGGCGATGATACCAACGTGCGATCGACCGCACACACGCCGCTTGCGTCCCGTGCGAGCAGCACTCGCAGACTACCGAGACCTCGCCACGCACGATCGCGGCGAACAATCGCTGGAAAAAAATCGATTTTTTCCAAGAAGTTCTCTTGACAGTTTTCGCGTGCATCCACCACAACTATTCCATCGGTGTGGGGTCGATGGTGAGTGATCACCATCTTCTTCGTGCTGAAACGTCGTCCACTCCCCTCCCAAGAGTATCCGGGGGAGTGGATGTGAGAACCTTTCAGGATGCTCACGGCAAGGAGCCATTTCCATGGCGAAAAAGAAGAAGAAGGCTGCCAAGAAGGTCGCCAAGAAGAAGAAGGGTCACGGCTGAATCATCCGTTGAAGTGATTCCCTCCAGGAGATCCTCTCTAGAAGATCATCTCCCAGGGATCATTTCGACGCGGTGAGACGCCGGGATCTCATTCGTGAGGTCCGGTGGGTCGCCTCTGGTGGCCTGCCTCCTTCGCTCCGACCTTCGGCCGACGGGCGGTTTCCGCCCCAAACCGGAGCACTTGGAGCGTCCACGCTCAGACGAGAAAGGCCGGCCCGGGCCCTTGGGCGCCCGGGCCGGCCTAATTTCGTTGGTACCATTGGCTGATGCCGGCCCCGACCACCCCCCTGACACCCGCTCCGTCGCCCCGCGGCGATTTCCTGCTCTTTTCCTGCCAGGGCGGGGCCGAATCCGCGCTGACTCTGCGTCAGGCGGAAGTTCTCCCGGGCTTCACTCGGGGGGCATGGCGACGGGGCGCCATGACGTTCCGCATCGGCCCCGACGGGTTTGACCCTCCGGATGACTTCTTTCCCGACCTCGTCTTTGCCCGCGCGGCTGTCCGTTCGCTTGGTCAGGTGACCGGCGACTCCGCTCGGGCGTGTGCCGCGGGAGTTCGGCGTCTCGTGGCCGACACCGCGTGGGACAACGTTCATGTCTGGGCTCGCGATCCGCGGAGCGACCTGCCTGTTGCTCTTGTCCGCGAGATGGTCGCCGAGGCCTGCGGGCTTTTGTCACTGCCCGATCCGGTCGCGCGGCCCGGTGACCTTGTCCTCGACTGTGTGCTCGACTCGGCCGAACGCTGGTGGGTGGGCTGGCATCGTGCGGCTACGCCGGCGAGCACGTGGCCGGGCGGCCTCTATCCGGGCAGCCTCGGTGACGACAAGGTGTCGCGGGCGTGGCTCAAGCTCGGCGAGGCGCTCGCGACCTTCGAGGTGACGCTCGAACCGGGCGAGCGGGCGATCGAACTCGGCGCTGCGCCGGGTGGCGCATGCCTGCGGCTGCTCGAGGCGGGGCTTGATGTGATTGGCGTCGACGCGGCGCTCGTTGACGAACGCGTGGCGAGGCATCCACGGTTCGCGCAATGGCGGATGCGCGCTCGCGAGGTGCAACTCAGACGGTTCAAGGGGTGTGACTGGCTGCTGGCCGACATGAACATCGACCCCACGAGCACGATGGCGGCCCTTGCCAGGATCGTGGTCGAGGGCCGCGGCCGTCCCAAGGGCATTATCGCCACCCTCAAGCTGCCCGACTGGTCGCGGGCCGTAGCAATCACGGGCTGGCTGGCGGAGATCCGGTCATGGGGCTACGAGCCACGGGCGCGGCAACTCTCGACGGGCGGCCGCGAGATCTGTGTTGTCGCCATGCGGGCCCGCCGCGTCGTCAGCCTGCCGCGTCGCCGCGCCATTCGTCGCCCGGGGGCGTGAGGCTCCCGGAGCGCAGGAGCACCAGACCGGCTTCGGTGTCGAGCACCAGCGCCCCGTCTGCCGCGATGCCTCTGCAGGTGCCGGCGTGCACGCCGGTTGGGGAGTGCACGCGGACGAATGTGCCGTTTAATGCGCAGAGCGACCGGTAGCGCGACTCAAGAGCGTTGGGATCGGCCTCAAGGTCAACGAGTAGTCTGAGCAGCCGCGGCACGAGGGCGTCGAGGAGTCTCTGCCGCGGCAGTGTCCTGCCCGTGAGATCGGGAAGTGTCACGAGCCTGTGCCGCAGCCCTTTCGGCGCGGTGTGCACGCTCCCAGTCGTGTTCACCCCGATACCGAAAATGGTCCGGCCCGTCGGCGATGCCTCGACGAGAATGCCGGCGAGCTTGCGGCCATCGACTTCGACGTCATTGGGCCAGCGCACGACGGCCGCGACGTTCGGCTCGAGCGACCGGATCGCCTCGGCGACTGCCACGCCGCAGGCGAGCGACCAGATCGGCCGCGGGCCCGCGGCGGCGTCGACCACGAGGCTCACGGCGAGGCTTCCCGGCGGCTGCCACCAGCGGGCCGCCCGCCGCCCGCGGCCGAGCGTCTGCCGATCGGCGACGATGGCGGCGGGCAGAGGGCAGGCGGGATCCGCCACGATCTCTCGGGCTCGATCCATTGTGGAGCAGGCCTCCGCGAGCACCTCCACCGTCGTGAGGCCCGTGGCGCGCTTCAGTCGCTGCGGATCGACCGGATCGGTCGCGAAGGAAGGTGTTTGTGTCAAGCTGGGAAGCCTCCGTAACAGACGGATTCTAGACGGCATGCGAAGTGGGTGGATCGCCGGCTCAGGGGCGGCAAAAGTCTCGGCGCCGGGGCGAGGATACGCCCGAGGTTCCTCGAGCGTTCGCCGACCCCCTCTCCACACCGCTGCGAGAGCGCATCCAACTTGCGTGGATCGCCGGCTCGGGGGCGGCAAAAGTCTCGTCGCCGGGGCGAGGATACGCCCGAGGCTCCTCGAGCGTTCGCCGACCCCCTCGCCTACCTCCTCCAAGGTGCCATCTCGACGCTGCACCTTAGGCAGACGCGATTTCGCGACCCGCGATGCCTCCTCGCGGGCTTGATTCCCCTGGAGCGTGCGTGGTACCCCCCGTATTTCCCTTTGTCTCTTCCGATGAGTTCGCTGCCACCGGGCTCTTCCGGCGGTTCGCAGTCTTCCGGCGGTTCGCAGGAGCGTGCTCGGCATGCGGTTGGCTGTCTCACTTGTGCTGGCGATCGCCCTGCTATTTTCAGCAGCCGGAAGCGCCTCCGCGCAAACGTCCTATCTGCCGCCGCCGGCAGCCTCGTCGCTCGACCGCATCGCGCAGGCACCGCTCTCGCCACCGCCCCCGACGTGGGACGCGTACGCGCCGCAGGCCTCGCAGGTATTTCCCTCGCCCGGTCCGACGTCGTCGACCTGGGCACCATCGGCGATCGCCGGCCAGCCTGGCTATCCAGGCTACTCGACCGCCGCGCCGTCGCTTGTGCCGCCGCAGGCGCCGCCCCAGCAGGCCGCGCTCTTTCCCACCGGCTCCCCCACCCAGAGCGCGGCGTACCAGCAGACGATGCACGTCTTTCAAGGCGTGCGCGGCAGCTGGGCCTACCTGCTCGGCGACGGCAACGACCTCAACGTCGGCGTCAACGAACTCGACACCACCGCCACATTCGCGCTGCCCTTTTTCCACAACTCGCCCGCCAACATCAACCATGCGCCGCTGCTCATCACGCCCGGCTTCGGGCTGCAGCTCTGGGACGGCCCAGAGACCACGCAGACCCAGTTGGCCGACCTGCCCCCCAACACCTACGACGTCTTCGTCGACGCGGCCTGGAATCCGAAGTTCTCGCCCTTGTGGGGAGCGGAGCTGGGGATCCGCGTCGGCATCTATACCAACTGGGATGTGCTCGTCTGGGAGAGTTGGCGACTCATGGGTCGCGCCATCGGCACGCTCCAACTCACGCCCACCTGGCAGGCCAAGGCGGGCATCATCTACCTCGACCGCAACCAGGTGAAACTCCTGCCAGCGCTCGGCGCCACCTGGACGCCCAACGACCGCTCGCGCTACGACATCTTCTTCCCGGCACCGCGGGCGTCGTGGCGGTATGCCGAGACGCAGAAACGCGCCTGGTGGGCTTATCTCTCGGGTGAGTACGGCGGCGGTGCCTGGACGTTTCGCCGCAGCACGTCCAACTACAACATGATCACCCCCTTCGACTACAACGACATCCGCATCGCGCTGGGCACCGAGTTCGTGCCCATGGCGCAGACGGGCATGGCGGGCAACTTCGAGATCGGCTACGTCTTCTACCGGCAACTCTTTTACGTCGACGGGCCGCCGCAGATCGTCGACCTGCCCAGCACGATCATGTTTAGGCTGGGATTGGCGTATTGATGCGGCTGTCGCTCATCGCCGTGCTCTGTATGTTGTCCGCGACGGCGACGGCGGCGGCCGATGCCGGCCGTGTCACGCCGCTGCCGCCAGTGGAGCAGGAGTTCTTCGCGCGGATCCGCCTGGCGGCGCTCGGCGACCCTCAGGATCTCACCGAGCCGCTCCTGCCCGACGACGTGGCGCCACCGGGGCAGCCGCGGCAGGAGTTTGAGCCACCGGCGGGCCGCAAGCTGCCGCCGGGCGCGAAGCCGGGTCCGCTCCAGCAGGCGATCTTCACGACAACGGAGCTGCCCCGTCTGGGCGCCGACGGCCTGGGGCTGACGACGCTCGACACGAGCCTCACGATCGGTATGCCGGCCCCGACAGTCGATTCGCCGCTGCTGGTGACCCCCGGCTTTGGCACGACATTCGTTGACGAGGTGCCAGGGCCGACGGACTCGGGGCTGCCGTCACAGCTTTACGAGTCGTGGATCCAGGCGCGGTGGATGCGGAAGATCGGCGCGCGATTCGGCGTTGACCTCGCTGTCGCCCCGGGCTGGTACAGCGATTTCGTCAACGACACGCCACAGGCCTTCCGGATCACGGGCCATGGGTTCGGGGCGTGGGAGGCGACCGACGAGGTGCGGGTCGTCGCCGGGGTGATCTACCTCGACCGCTACGATGTCAACATGCTGCCCGCTGGCGGCATCCTCTGGACGCCGTCCGACGACCAGCGGCACGAGCTCATCTTCCCGCGGCCGCGGCTCGCCTGGCGAGTGGCCGAGAGCAGCCGCGCGGCGCAGTGGGTCTATGTCGCGGGTGAGTTCGGCGGCAACCAGTGGGCAGTCCGCCGCGACAGCGGCGCCAACGACGTAGTCGTGTACCACGACTACCGGCTGCTCGTGGGCTGGGAGCGGCGGCCGGCCGACCTCGGCATCACGTGGCGGCTCGAGACCGGCTGGGTGACCGGCCGCCTGGTCGAGTATTACCTCACCGACACGGCCGACGTTCGTCCGGCCGACACGTTTCTCGTCCGCGCGGGCGTGTGGTATTGAGCAACCGCCTGCGGCGGCTCCGATCCTGGCGGGCACGGCGATGGCCGATGAATCGACGTTTTGCGTGGGTCGGGGTTGCCCGTGCCCTTTCGCAGGACGTTCGCGGCGGGCCTCCAGCCCGCCGCTCTCTGTGGTGGAAGCGGCGCTTCGCAATCCTTGCTGCGCTTGCTTCCACAGCCCTGCGAGAGGGCACGGGCAACCCCTCCCGAGCGAGCGTGCAGGTGCGTCAGCCGCAGTCCCCGCATCGGCCCTTGAGCAGCACCTCGGTCACCGAGTGGATGCCCACCGTGTGGTCTGCGGCGCGAGACCGCGTTTTTTTCCTGCGGGCATCGTCGGCAGGCCGCTGCCGGGGATGCGGCGTGATGGCCACGCGGACGTCGTCGAGGCAGGAGACCTCTCCGCAGGTGGTGCAGACGAAGTGCGGATGATCCTCCGCGGCACCCCCATGGAGGCCACGCCGCTTGACTTCGAACCGCCACACGTGATCGCCGAGTTCGACGCGGGTGACGAGCCGCGCCTCGGTGAGCTCCGTGAGGTTGCGGTAGATCGTGGTGCGATCGAATCCTCGGTCGGAGAGCGCCTCGGAAACCTCCGCGTGGGTGCGTGGACCGAGGGCAGCATCGAGGTGCTGCATCACGGCCAGACGGGCGGCCGTGCAGCGCATGCCAGCTTCGCGAACCCGCGCCTTCACAGCTGCGAGTTGGAGTTCGTTGGTGCGGCTCATGCATCTATCCTACACGGCAACCACGCCGGCCAGCATATCCACGATCGCCGCCATGAAGGCGGGCAGATCAGCCGGTTTGCGGCTCGACACATAGTGGCGGTCGACCACCACCTGGGTGTCCTCCCAGATGGCCCCGGCATTCACGAGATCGTCCTTGATGCCGGGGCTGCCGGTGACGCGGACGCCCCGGTACACACCGGCCGAGATCGGGATCCATCCCCCGTGGCAGATAGCCGCGACGAGCTTGCCCTGGGCCGCGAAATAGCGGACGAGATCGAGCACCTTCTCATCCCGGCGGAGTTTGTCGGGCATCCAGCCGCCGGGAATGACAATGCCGTGAAAGTCGTCGGCTTCCATGTCACCGATCATGGCGTCGCTCGTGCACGGGTAGCCGTGTTTGCCGGAGAAGGTGCGGCCCTGCATCGCGCCGGCCAGCGTGACGTGCCCGCCAGCCTCCTCGAGGCGGAGTTTTGGATACCAGAGTTCGAGGTCTTCGTAGTCGTCCCCGACCAGCATGAGTACGCGGATACCGTCGAGGGAGCGGCGGGAAAGGAGGGACGGGGGCATGGCAGCAACTCCTGTGGTTTCGGGTCTGGAACCGGTGGGAATCCGCTTCCTTTTCCGCCGTCCCTGCTGCCGGCATTGTCGCATTCGCAAGGGCCGGCGGCGACCACATGCCGGAAACCCCTCGTGTGGGTGGTTTTTGCCATGCGGTGCCGGCACGGCCGGCGCACCCCGGCAGGGCCTGTTTCACGGCCGATTTGAGGGTCGCCGGAAACTTGCTTGACTCACTAAACGCTCACGCTACATTCACGCCCCGGCCCACAGGAAGGGGTCATGAGACCGGCGACCACAACATCTTGCGATAGCATGCAGAAGGAGCTGCTTTCTGACGATCGCCCCGGCCGAGCCATTTTGGCAGCCTGAACGATTCATGGACCGCCCCGTCGCGGGCCGATGACCGTTTGGAGATATGATATACACACGTATACTTTCGATGTCCGACACTTTCCTCGTTTGCTGATTTCCTGATCCGACGTCCCGTTTTCACCAGCCCTAGGAGCTTTCCATGGCAGCTTTCGACGCCTCCGCCACGCTGGCCGGCACGCCGGCCGCTTCCGCCCCTCAAGCCCCGGGATCCCAGGCCCCGGGATCCCCGGCCCCGGGATCCCCGGCAGCCGCGCGGATCGCGATCGAAATCCAGCCGACATTCTGCCCAACGGAGGCTGAAAGCCCGTTCGACACGACGGAGTGGGAACTCCGCACCGCTGCCATCAAGGGGGAGGACGGCAAGGTCCTCTTCGAGCAGCCGGCGTGCGAGATTCCGGCCGCCTGGAGCCAGCTGGCGACCAACGTCGTCGTCAGCAAGTACTTCTATGGCGAGATTCACACTCCCGAGCGGGAGCACTCCGTCAAGCAGCTCGTGCATCGTGTGGCCCGCACAATCGCTGACTGGGGCATCGCCGACGGCTACTTCAAGACGAAGCAGGACGGCGAGAACTTCTACCGCGACCTTTCCTGGCTCTGCGTCCACCAACATGGTGCCTTCAACTCACCGGTGTGGTTCAACGTCGGCCTCTACCACCAATACGGCGTGAAGGGCACTCCCTGCAACTGGCGGTGGGATGAGGCCAAGCACGACGTCGTGATGCCCGACAACCCCTACGAGTATCCGCAGGGCAGTGCCTGCTTCATCCAGAGCGTGAAGGACAACATGGAGGACATCATGGACCTCGCGCGAAGCGAGGCGATGCTCTTCAAATTTGGCTCCGGCACGGGCACCGACCTCTCCACGATTCGAAGTCAGCGGGAGAAGCTCGCGGGTGGCGGCAAGCCGTCGGGTCCGCTGTCGTTCATGCGGGTCTACGACCAGGTGGCCGCGGTGGTGAAGAGCGGCGGCAAGACCCGCCGAGCCGCCAAAATGCAGTCTCTGAAGGTTCATCACCCGGATATCATGGAGTTCATCGAGTGCAAGAGTAAGGAAGAGAAGAAGGCCCGGATCCTGATCGAGAAGGGTGGCTACGACTCCAACTTCAATGGCGAGGCCTACAGCTCGATCCTCTTCCAGAACGCCAACCTCTCCGTCCGCCTCACCGACGAGTTCATGCAGGCCGCCGACCGCGATGACACCTGGACCACCCGGTGGGTGACCGACTCGTCGAAGGCGGGGCCGTCGTACAAGGCCCGCGAGGTGATGAACCGCATGGCGGAGTGCGCCTGGCAGTGCGGCGACCCGGGCGTGCAGTACGACACCACAATCAACCGCTGGCATACCTGCCCCAACTCCGGCCGGATCAACGCCAGCAATCCATGCTCCGAGTACATGTTCCTCGACGACACGGCCTGCAATCTCGCCAGCATCAACCTGATGAAGTTCCGCAAGCCCGATGGCCAGTTCGAGGTGGAGCGGTTTGCCGCCGCCTGCCGGATCTTCTTTGTCGCCCAGGAGATTCTGGTCGACCATGCGAGCTATCCCACGCCGCGGATCGCTCGCAACAGTCACCTCTACCGCCCGTTGGGCCTCGGCTACTCGAACCTCGGCAGCCTGCTGATGGCCGACGGCCTCGCCTATGACAGCGACGCCGGCCGGGGCCTCTGCGGGGCGATCACGGCGATCCTGCATGGCACCGCGAATCGCACGAGCTCCGATCTCGCCGCCGCGGTCGGTCCGTTTGAGGGTTTCGCGGCCAACCGGGAGCCGATGCTGGCCGTCATGCAGATGCACCGAGACGCGGTCGAGAAAATCGATCCCTCGTGTCCGAAGTATCTGCACGACGCCGCCCGCAAGGTCTGGGACGAAGTGCTTGCCGGTGGCCGGCAGTATGGTTTCCGCAACGCCCAGGCGACGGTGCTTGCCCCGACCGGCACGATCTCGTTCCTGATGGATTGCGACACCACGGGAATCGAGCCCGACATCGCGCTGGTGAAGTACAAGCAGCTTGCCGGCGGCGGGATGCTCAAGATCGTCAATCAGACGGTGCCGCTGGCGCTGCGGACGCTGGGCTACGACGAGCCCACGGTCGAGGGTGTGCTCGCCTCCATCGACAAAAACGACACGATCGAGGGGGCGCCGGGCCTCAAGGGCCAGCACCTCTCGGTCTTCGACTGTGCTTTTAAGGCGCGGCTCGGAGTGCGGAGCATCGCCTGGGAGGCGCATGTGAAGATGATGGCGGCGGCGCAGCCCTTCATCTCCGGTGCGATTTCCAAGACGGTGAACATGCCGCGGGAGACGACCCCAACCGACATCGCCGGAGCGTACGTCGAGGGCTGGCGCATGGGGCTCAAGGCCCTGGCCATCTACCGCGACGGCTCGAAGGAAAGCCAGCCGCTCAACACCAGCAGCGAGGCCGACAAGACGGCTGCCAAGGTCACGGCCGCCCCGCGACGTGAGAGGCTGCCTGACACCCGTCGCAGCGTGACCCACAAGTTCAACGTAGGCGGCCACGAGGGCTACATCACCGTCGGCCTCTATGACGACGGCCGACCGGGCGAACTCTTCATCACGATGGCGAAGGAGGGCAGCACGATCGGCGGCCTGATGGATGCCTTCGGCACGGCGGTTTCGATGAGCCTGCAGTACGGCGTGCCGCTCGAGGTGTACGTCAAGAAGTTCTCGCACACCCGGTTCGAGCCGTGGGGCTACACGAAAAACGTCGACATCCCGGTGGCGAAGAGCCTTGTCGATTATCTCTTCCGTTGGATGGGCACCGAGTTCATCCCGGGCTATCGCGAGGCCAATCGTCCCGGCGGTTATGGTGGGGAGAGCGGCGGCGGGGAGGCCGCTGGCGTAAGCGACTCGGAAACAGAGCGGAAGCCCGCCGCTACGACGGCGAGCGGGCTGGTCGATGGCCAAGGAAAGGCCAAAGTTGCGGATGTCAACGGCAGCCGCGGCAAGCACCCGGGTGGGACCAACGGCCAGGGCTCCGTGGCGGCCGCCAAACTCGCTGCCAAGACAGCCGCGTCAGCGACGCTGTTGGAGCGAGCCGGTGTGAAGATGGCCGTCGATCCGGCGGCGAGCCCGGCCGACCGACAGACTCAGTTTGCCAAGTTCCAGATCGACGCGCCTGCGTGCGACAACTGCGGGTCGATCACGGTCCGCAACGGCAACTGCTACCTCTGTCACAACTGTGGCAACAGCATGGGATGTAGTTGAATCGTGACGGGTGGATTGTGCAGGTTGGAACGGATGGAAGGCAGCCACGGAACGGATGAAGTGAGAACGCAAGCTGGGTCGAAGACAGTGCCGTTGACATTCGACCCGCTGCCGCGTTCCGTCGGAGGTTCCAAACCCGTTGCGTTGACCCGGATTCCCTGAAGGTCCCGTGCCCTGCACGCGGCCACGATCCGCGTCATTCTCGCATTGCTTTACCCCGTTCGCAGGCGGCTGGCGGGTTCGATCCACGAGGGGCCGGTGTGGCGCATGCCACGCCGGCCCCCGTCGTTTTTAGCTTCGGGCGGGTTTGATCGGCCGGAAATGCGGGGTAGCCTAGAGAGGGCTCCGGTTTCCACCCTTCTCCGAGGTGACTCGTGCGTCGCTGTTTGCATGCCTTTCTGGTCGGTGTTCTTTCGCTTGCCATGACGACAGACACGGCCCGTGCGTGCTGGTATCTGCGACGCGCCTCTCGTGCCCCACGGCCGTGCGTCGTCACCTGTCCGCCGCCGCGCGAGTGCGGGATGGTGGTGGTGTCGGACGTCGTCGTCGATGGGTGGCAGGGCGACGCAACGAGCGCATCAGGTTGTGGCTGTCACGCGGCGTCGGTCGTGGCGGACGAAATCGTGTCGGTCGGCGAGCCGGCCGTGGAAGCCCCACCCGCCGCTCCTGCGGCGCAGCCTTCGGTCGCACCGCCGGATATGGCTCTGCCGACGCTTCAGCCAGCGAGCGAACCCGTTCCTGTCGAGGTTCAACAGACCACGGCGCTTGCCGAAGAAGAGCCGCAGAAAACTGAACCCGCCCCCGCCCCTCTCGAACCGCAGGCCGAGACCCCGGCCACGGAGGCTTCTGAGGCCGATGCGAAGGAAATGGTTGCCGCCGACGAGCCAGCGGCTGCTGATGCCGAGAAGCCGTTGGTGGACGCCTCCACCGAACCGGCCGACGAGCCCGCTGCCGCGCCGGAGGATGGAAATCCGACCGAGCCCGTGGAACCCGCCGAACCCGCTCCCGCTGAACCCGCTCTTCCAGTGGAGCCTGAGGAACCTAACCTTTTTGAAGATGCAGAGGATACTGCGGCGGTCAGTAAGCCGTTCGACGAAGCACCTTCAGAACTCGAAGACGGCTCCTCGCCTGCTGCTGCTGCCGAGCCGGTAGAGACCGAGGATGCCGTCGAGGTCGATGTGGAGCCAGGCGACGCGGATGCCGGAGAGGCTCCCGTGGTCGACGAGGAGGCCCCGGCCGTGGATCTACCGGCGGACGAACCTCTCACCGAGGAACCGCCTGCTGCAGAACCGCCTGCTCCGGAGGCCGACCCCTTCGATGGGGCAGGGGAGTCTGGCGAACCGCTGCGCCGCTGGATCGACCGGAGCGGCGGCTATGCCGTCGTCGCCGCGCTGGTCGATGTCCGTGCGGACGGTACGTGCGTGCTCGATTCCGCCGGCCAGACGCTCACCGTGCCGCTTGAGTCACTCAGCGATCATGACCGCAACTACGCCCAGCGGGCTCAGCAACGGCTGGCGGCGCAGCGTGCCGCCGAGCCCGAGGCCAGCGACACCGCGTCGATGTGAAACCGCGTCGGTGTCAGATGACTTCCATGGAACACCAGCCGGAGGTCGTTCAGGTGTCGTCGAGCACTGCCACGGCCTCGAAGGCCTTGCCTTCGAGCATCTCGAGCGATGCGCCGCCGCCTGTCGAGACGTGGCTCACCTTGTTGGCGTAGCCGAGTTGCTCGACGGCAGCAGCCGAATCGCCGCCGCCGATGATCGTGATGGCGCCGCTGGCGGTGGCCGCGGCCACCGCGTCGGCGACAGCCTTGGTGCCGGCGTCGAAAGGGGGCATTTCAAACACGCCCATCGGGCCGTTCCAAACGACCGTGCCGGCCGTGCGGATGATTCCCGCATACTGTTTCGCCGTCTCGGGCCCGATGTCGAGGCCCTCGAAGCCGTCGGGAATCTCCCCGGCCTTGACCACCTTTTTGGTGGCGCTTGCCGAAAAGTCGTCGGCGCAGTGCGTGTCGACGGGCAAGACGAGCTTTCCCTCCGACCGCGCCAGAAGTTCCTTCGCGAGCGCGACCTTGTCCGGCTCGACGAGTGACTTGCCCGTCGCGCCGCCCTGGGCGAGCGAGAAGGTGTAGGCCATCGCGCCTCCGATCAACACGTGGTCGCAGATGGCCAGCAAATTCTCGATCACGGCGATCTTGTCAGAGACCTTCTTGCCGCCGAGGATCGCCACGAACGGCCGCTTGGGGTGGCGAATGGCGTCGGCGAGGTATTGAATCTCCTTCTCGACGAGGAAGCCGACGACGGCGGGCTTGCCGAGTGCCTTCATCGCCATCGGCACGGCGTGCATGCTCGCCTCGGTGCGATGGCAGGTGCCGAAGGCGTCGTTGACGTAGGCGTCCGCGAGGGTCGCAAGGCCGGCGACGTAGGCCTGGTCGTCCCCCTTCTTTTCCCCCTTGTTGAACCGCACGTTCTCCAGCACGAGCACGCCGCCCGCGGGCAGGGCCCTGGCCTTGGCATGGGAATCGGGGCCGCCGGTGTCGGAGGCGAGCGTGACGGGCTTGCCGAGCAGTTCGCCGAGCCACGCGGCCACCGGCGCCAGTGAAAACGCCTGTTCAAAGCCCTTGCCCGCCGGCCGGCCGAGGTGTGACATCAGGATCGCCTTGCCGCCCCGGTCAAGGATGGAGGTGATCGTCGGCAGGGCCATCCGGATCCGCCGGTCGTCGGTGATCGCCCCGGTGTCGTCCTGTGGGACGTTGAAGTCGACCCGGACGAGGACTGTCTTTCCCTGGGGATCGAGCGCGGCGACGGACTTCTTGGCCATGGGAAGGGCTCCTGTGCTGACGGTGACAACATGGTGAGAGTGATATTCGACACCGCGCCTGCCGCGTCTGCAAGGCGGGAGCACGGCCGCGAAATCTCTGCTTCCCATGCAAACCGGACAGACTTGGGGGAAACCAAGAACACCGTCGTCCGCCTTGACCGCGCTGGGAAGGAATTGCCGAAGAATCGCCATGTGTACAGTTCGTCGCCTGTGATCGTCGACGGTAGGATCGTGCTCGAGACCCACGATTCCCTGTGGCGCATCGGAGAGCAATGATGGTCAATATTCGTTGGTGGCCGTTTTTCGTCGTGCTCGTGGCGGCGATCCCGAGGGGGGGCCTCGCGGCGGAGACGGCCCGGCCGGCCCGGCTGCTCGTCGTGACCGTCACGACCGGCTTCCGTCATGCCTCGATCAACACAGCGGAGCCCGTGCTCGAGGAACTGGGCCGCTCCAGTGGCCTGTTCCATGTCGATTTTCTGCGGCTGCCGCCGGGACGGCCGCAGCAGCCGAAGGCACCACAGCGTGGCAAGGACGTCGGCGACGACGACTGGAAAAAACAGGAAGACACCTTCAAGGCCGAGCAGCAGCGATTTCGAGAGGCCGACGTTGTCTGGCAAAACGCTCTCGAGGAACAGTTCGCAAAAGTCTTTGCGCCCGAGTCGCTCGCCACCTTCGACGGCATTATCTTCGCGAGCACCACGGGTGAACTGCCTCTGCCTGACATCACGGGCTTTCTCGATTGGATCAGGTCGGGCAAGGCGTTTATCGGATTTCATGCGGCCACCGACACCCTGAAGAGTTCCGACGCCTACATCGAGATGGTCGGTGGCTGTTTTGCGGGCCACCCGTGGAACGGCGGTGGCGAACACGCCTTCGTCGTGCATGAGCCGGGCCACCGGGTGGCGGCAATGTTTCCCGAGCGATTCCGCTGGAAGGACGAGATCTATCAATACGATCAGCGGTATAAGCCTGAAAATCTGCGTGTCCTCGTGAGCCTCGACATGCAGGGGAGCAGCCCCAAGGAGCCATGGCACGTGCCGGTGTCATGGGTGCGTGAGTACGGCAAGGGTCGGGTCTTCTCCACGAACTTCGGTCACAACGATGCCACCTGGAAAGAGCCGATGTTCCAGAAGCACATGGCCGAGGGAATCGCCTGGGCCCTGGGCCGGTTCGACGTACCAACCACACCCAACGCCGACGTGCAGGCCGCGGAGTATCTGCGGAGCGTCGTGGCTGCGGCTGCCGCCGCCACCGGATGCGACGCCGATGAGTTGCGGGCCAAGGCCGCCGCGCGGATCACGAAAGACGGAGCTTGGGCCGCCGGGCTGCGACCGATGCTGCTCGAAATCCGCACCATGAAAAACACCGAGGATCGGGTAGCGGCCTACGCCAAGGTCATCGCTGCGATCGAGGGCCCGTAGTGACTCCGTGCGGCCGGCACCCCGACCGACCGCTCGAGCGATTCTGGGATAGCGATGCTTGGATCGATGGAGCGACGAGTTGGTGAACTGAGTGAGGGAGGCAAGGGGGTCGGCGAACGCTCGAGGAGCATTGGGCCGCTTCGGCCCGCCGGACCTCCCGCAGGCGACCCAACATCATCTATGTGATGACCGACGACCAGAGCTACGGCGACATCGCAGCCCACGGGATTCCCGTACTCTCGACGCCGAACCTCGACCGTCCTGCGGAACACCCGTTTACGGTTGCCTTCCGGGACCAATACGGTGGGGCTGATGTTCGTGAGGGGAAAGGATTATCACTCCGGAAGGCTTCATGGCCTGCGGGCCGAGGGCTACGCCACTGCCTGCGTCGGCAAGTGGCACCTCGGCGACCAGCCGGAGTTCCTGCCGACCAGGCAGGGCTTCGACCACTATTTCGGAATCCCGTATTCCAACGACATGCAGCGTCCATCGGCTGCTACGGGTGAACGGGTGGTGCCGCTCTGGCGCGACGAACGGGACCGATGGAGGCAGCGCGGTCCCGTTGCGGGGCTCCAAGGGAAGCACCTGGGAAGGAGGCGTGCGCGTGCCCACGATCGCCTGGTGGCCCGGCCGCATCGCCGCGGCAAGCGTGTGTGACACCATGGCCGGAACGGTCGACCTGCTGCCGACGTTCGTGCAGCTCGCTGGCGGGAAGCTGTCGGCCAAGCCCATGATCGACGGCCGCACTCTGTGGCCCAGGGGCGTCCGCCCGCCGGCTTACAGGCAATGTTCCCGAGCCGCGACTGCTCTTTCCGGTCGCGGAGCAGGCCGCTCCTGCTGGTAAAAAAAGGACAACGCGGCATTCTGACCCGCGGCTCCCTGAACCACCCGTGTTCTCGTGGCCCGCCGGTGTATCCTGTGCCGGCCTCGCGCGGTGCCATCGCGCGGCGAACGGATGACCTTCCGGGGGCGCCCATGTCGGAATCGCAACAGCACCATCAATCGCCAGGATCACCGCCGGCGAGCGGGCTGGGGCTCGCGCTCTTCTGGGTGTATGTGCTGCTCTACATCGGCTTCATGGGGCTGGTGCTCGTGCGGCCCGACCTCCTGTCGCTGCGGCCGTTTTTTGGCGTGAACCTCGCGATCGTCTACGGCATGGGCCTTATCGCCGCTGCGTTCGTACTGGCGGTCGCCTACATGGTCCTGCGATCCGGCCGCTGACGGGAGGCCCTTCGCGGGCAGTGCCATGCTTCATGAAACATCGATTGCCGCGGTCACGATCTTCGCCACCTTCGTCCTGGGCGTGATCGGTCTGTCGTTCTTCCTGGGGCGGAAGGGCCAGTCGGCCAGCGGCTACTACGCCGCCCACGGACAGATTCACTGGTTCGTCAACGGGATCGCGTTCGCTGGCGACTACCTGTCAGCCGCCTCGTTCCTCGGCATCTGCGGGATGATCGCCTTCTCGGGCTACGACGGCTTTCTTTATTCGATCGGGTTTCTCGCCGGCTGGGTGGTAGCGCTGTTCGTGATCGCTGAGCCGATCAAGGCGCTCGGGAAGTTCACGTTTGCCGACGCACTCGACAGCCGCTTCAACAGCCGGGGCATTAAACTGTCCGTCGCCATCTCCACGCTGGTCGTGAGCGTCTTCTACCTGATCCCCCAGATGGTCGGGGCTGGGTCGCTCATCAAGCCTCTCCTCGGCCTGCCCCACGAGGCAGGGGTGATCCTGGTGGGGGTGACGGTGACCCTGATCGTGGTCACGGCCGGCATGGTCTCGACCACCTGGGTGCAGTTCATCAAGGGATCGCTGCTGGTCTTCTTCTGCGGCGTGCTCACGGTGCTGATCCTCGGCCGGGGGCTCGCCGTGAACGCCGGCCGCGAGGGATCGGAAAACCTCACGCCGCAGATCCGTACCGTCCGCCCCGACGGTACGGTGCTGGTCGATGGCCAGCCGCAGTCGCGGGATCACGACCTCCGGCCCGTCGGCACGATCATCCGGCTACCGGAGCGGTTCGCGGGGCAGGAATCGACCGGGCCGCTCGGGCCCCTCGCCTACCTTGCGACCCTCGAGGACTCGACGATCGTGACCTGGGCCACGAAGAAGCATGCCGACTCCGAAGGCGTGCATACGACCTACACGCCCGTGGAGCGGCCCGGGACGGAACTGCTCAAGCCCGGCGGCTTCTTCAAGGGGTTGGCCTCGGGAAACCTCCCCGACCGGCTCGACTTCGTGAGCCTGATGCTTGCGCTTTTTTGCGGCACGGCATCGCTGCCCCACATTCTCATTCGCTACTACACCGTTAAGGATGCCGCTGCCGCCCGCAAGAGCACCGTCGTGGGGATCGCGGTCATTGGTGTGTTCTACGTGCTCACGCTCTACCTTGGCCTCGGCGCGATGACGTCGGGGGCCCTCGATCCGACCGACACCAACATGGCGGCCCCGTTATTGGCCAAGACGTTCAACGAGACGCTGTTCGCGATCATTTCGGCGATCGCGTTCACGACCGTGCTGGGCACCGTCAGCGGGCTGATTATGGCTGGCAGCGGCGCCGTGGCCCACGATCTCGTCGAGAACGTGTGCGGTGTCCGTATGACAGACCACGAGAAGATTCGCTGCGGAAAGCTCGCTGCCGTGGGGCTGGGGATGGTGGCGATGGTCCTTGGCATCCTGTTCAGGAACTTCAACGTTAGTTTCTTGGTGGGCTGGGCGTTCAACATCGCGGCGAGCGCCAACCTGCCGGCGCTCGTGATGCTGCTCTTCTGGCCACGGACGACGCGGCAGGGGATCGTGGCCGCGGTCACGGTGGGTATGCTGGCGTCGCTGACCTGGATCCTGCTGTCTGCCGACACCTTCGAGAAGGTCTACGGATTGTCCCGCGACTTGGCGTTGACGCCCTTCAGCCAGCCCGCGCTCATCACCATCCCGCTTGGATTTCTCACGCTCGTCGTCGTCTCGTTGCTCACCCCCGCTCCCGCCTCTCTTCGCCGCTAGTGCTCCGATGCCCCGCCACAAGCTCCCGCCGCCGCGCCGCGCCATCATCAGTTGCACGGCGGCCCATCTGCCTACAATTCAGACGATCTACAACGATGCGATCCTCCACTCGACCTCCCTCTACGAATACACGCCACGTTCGGAGGAAGTGATGCGGGAGTGGTTCGAGCAGCGACAGCGCGACGAGATTCCTGTGCTCGGCATCGAATGGGAGCCGGGCCTGCTCGCCGGCTTCGCCACCTGGGGCCCATTTCGTCCGCGGGCCGCCTACAAGTACTCGGCGGAGCATTCGGTCTATGTCGACGAGCGATTTCGAGGCGGAGGCATCGGAAAGCAACTGCTCCAGGCCATCGTCGTCGAGGCCGAGAAGCATGATATCCACATGCTTATTGCCGGGATCGACGCCACCAATGTGGCGAGCGTCGCCCTCCATAGTTCCCTCGGCTTTCGCTGCTGCGGGACGGTCCGCGAGGCGGGATTCAAGTTCGGCCGCTGGCTCGATCTCGAGTTTTGGCAGTTGATCCTGCCGAGCCCCGTCGATCCCGTTGATGGATGAGATGCCCAGACGTTGCGAGACTCAGCGGTCCGCTGACCGCGACGCCTTCGCGGCTCTTCCATTTTGGGCATGGCCATTTGGGGACGTCTCACACGACACGCTGAGCACCTTGGCGGGCCCCCGTCCGGCCGCCGTGATAGCGTGAGGCACAGTCGCGCAGAGATACAGGCTGTCTCCCGGCGCGAGGTGGATCAGGTCGTCGCCATAGGTGATTTTCACATCGCCCTCGAGCACCATCAGAAACCGCTCGCCTCGATGGTTCTCCGGACGGAGCCTGGTCACGGAACGCGGGAGGTGGAGGATTTCCGGATCCATTGCTCGGGCATGCCAGCCGTCGGCAAGTTGTTCGGCGACAGGTCCTGGCTTCCCATTCCGTCCGCCGTCGAGGCGGCCAGATCCCTTTTTCACCGTCACAAACCGCGGCGGCACCGAGAGCCCCTCGACGAGGCTATCGACGCCGCACTGTAAGGCGTCGGCGAGCCGCACGAGTCCTTCGAGTGACGGCGAAAGTTGCCCGTTCTCGAGTTTGGAAAGCCAACTGACGGTAAAGCCCGTTTGCGCGACGACCTCATCGAGGGTCATGCGGTTGGCAAGGCGAACCGCCTTCACGCAGCGGCCCAGATCGGCAAGATTCACGGTGCTTGTCATGGGCCGAAAAGTATGGCCCCGAAAGAGGTCGCTCGCAAGAGGGGTCTTTTCATCCAGCCGGCATGTGACCGGGCGAGTCCCGACCCCCGTGGCTCCCCGCCGAGACCCTCCATGCTGGGGAGCAACTCAGGCGCCGGGCCGCCGGAAATGGCGGTAGGCCTGGAGCACGTCATGCAGGTCGGACGTGATCGTGATTTCGTCATCGGCGAAATCGGCGAGCCAGGTGCGATTGCTGGCCATCGCATCCTGCAAAAGCGGCAGCACTTCGCCGAGCGACACCCGCACGCCAGAGTCGGAAGTGGCCTCGACCGCCGCGAAGTCCCGGAGATTCAGGTCTGGTTCAGCGTAGACACGCAACTGACGCATCGCCATGGGGCACGCTCCCTTGCCGTGGGCCTTGCGGAGCGGCGGGCTGGGCCAACCGGCCCGGCCGTCATCCTGACGTTCACCGTCTCCACAATCTTTTCATCGGCAGACGGTGCCGTCAGGGTTTGACTCATTTCCCGGACTGTGCCGAATGGAAGGGTAGGAAGACTGGTCAACCTGACGCGATGTGGAAGACTGGAACGCATTCGACTTCCGGATATCGTCGGCTCGGGGGCGGCAACAGTCTCGTCGCCGGGGCGAGGATACGCCCAAGGCTCTTCGAGCGTTCGCCGACCCCCCAAAGGTAGATGCGCTCGAGAACCTTAGGCTTGATGCTATGCCTGCTGGTGGCCAGCCACCCGCCCCGCCCGAAAGGCTTCGCCGATGCTCTTCGGGACGAGTGACTCGGCTTCGAGTAGGCGGGCACGGTTTTCCGCGGTGGAGGCCTTCATCTCCTGCTCCCGGGCGATCGCGACGCTGCGGCGCTCCTCCGCCTTGGCACGGGCCACGCGGGTGTCGGCCTCGGCCTGATCGGCCTGCAGCCGCGCGCCGATGTTCTCGCCCACCTCGATGTCGGCGATGTCGATCGATACGATCTGGAAGGCGGTCTGTGCGTCGAGGCCCCGCTGGAGCACCGCCTTTGAAATCTTGTCGGGATGCTCCATCACCTCGAAGTGGCTCTCGGCGGATCCGATCGAGGTGATGATACCCTCGCCGACGCGAGCGATGATTGTCTCCTCGGTGGCGCCGCCGATGAGCTGCTTGAGGTTTGTCCGGACGGTGACCCGCGCCCGGATTTTGAGCTCCACGCCGTTTCTGGCCACCGCCGAGAGCGTCGTCTTACCGCTGGCAATATCGGGGCAGTCGATGACCTTGGGATTCACGCTCGTCTGCACGGCGTCGAGAACGTCGCGGCCGGCGAGGTCGATCGCACAGGCGCGGTCGAAGTCGAGGTCGAGGTCGGCCCGCTGGGCGGCGATCAGGGCTCGGGTCACCCGGGGCACGTCGCCGCCGGCGAGGGAGTGGGCCTCGAGCCGGCGTGGCGTGATGTCGTCGCCCAGACCGGCTTGCGTCGCCATGATCTGGGCTTGGACGATCGTCCGCGCGTTGACCTTGCGGAGACTCATGCCGAGGAGCTCGAGAAATGTCACCGGCGCCTTCGACCAGTAGGCCTGGAACCAGAGCTGTCCGTAATTGAAGATAAGCAGGAGCATCGTCAGGGCGACGAGCCCGAGGATGACCGCGGCGCC
The DNA here is from genome assembly GCA_945869735.1 of Planctomicrobium piriforme. Taxonomy (GTDB): domain Bacteria; phylum Planctomycetota; class Planctomycetia; order Pirellulales; family UBA1268; genus QWPN01. The sequence continues at coordinate 39,321 of CAMBPQ010000005.1, read as the reverse complement.
CGCGAGCATTTCGGTGGATAGTGCAGCAGGCTGATCGTTCACAAGCGGTCTCCGGGCACGAGTTTGCGGGGACAATCCCGAGCTCTCAAGACTAGTTCGCCCGCCGGCAGGGGCAAAGCAGCGGTTTCGGCCGGGAAAAACCCACCACTACTCCACGATCCAGCCGCCTCCGAGGAGTCGGTCGCCGGCGTAGCAGACCGCCGGCTGGCCCGGGGAGATGGGCCCCGGCGAGCGGTCTGCGCCGCCTGTGAACCGGGCGGTGAATCGGTTGCCTGCGAGCGGCGTGACCACGGCCTCAGACGCCGCCCGCTGTGCGCGGCACTGCACCAGGCACTCGAAAGGCTCCGTGGGCGGTTCGGAGAGCCAGGACGCCGCCGCTGCCGTGAGCTCGTGCTCGGGCACGTCCGTCCGCTGGCCGACGACGATCCGGCAGGTGTCGGCTTCGATCCGGACCACATGCAGCGGCACGCCCACTGCAATGCCGAGCCCCTGCCGCTGGCCGACGGTAAAGTGCTCGATGCCGGCATGGCGCCCCAGCACGCAGCCAGAGATGTCGACGATCTCGCCAGCTCGCGACCCTCCGAGGCGGTGGGCCACAAGACGGGCGTGCTCCCCCGGAGCGACGAAGCAGATTTCCTGGCTGTCGGGCTTGTCGGCCGTGACGAGTCCCAGCGCCGTCGCCCGTTCCCGCACCTCCGTTTTGGGCAGGTCGCCGACGGGGAGGAGCATCCGTCGCAGGCGGTCGGGTCGGATGTCAAAGAGCACGTACGACTGGTCGCGGGCGGGATCGCGGCCGCGGCTCAGCTGCGGACCATTCGGCCCCTGCATGACCCGGGCGTAGTGGCCGGTGGCCACGTGCGAGGCGCCGATCGCGTGGGCGTGCTCGAAGAGCCGGCCAAACTTCACCCAGGAGTTGCACCGCACGCAGGGATTCGGCGTGCGTCCGCGGCCATACTCGGCTGTAAAGTCGTCGATGATCCGCTCGAAGTCGGGCGTGAGGTCGAGGGCATAGAGCGGAATGCCGAGGCGGTCGGCCACCCGGCGTGCGTCGAGGGCGTCTGTCGGGCTGCAACATCCCTGGTGCCCCGGCCGTGCAGGTAAAAGCGCGAGCGGATTTGCTGGATCACCGACGGGCAGAGCGGGAGATGCATGCCGCATGAAGACGCCGACGCAGTCGTGGCCAGCCTCCACCAACAGCGCGGCTGCAACGCTCGAATCGACGCCCCCTGACATGGCCACGACGACGCGCGAGAGCGGCGGCATCAGTAGATGATCACGCTTTCAATGCGATGCGGCGCGAGCCGCTCACGGCCGCCCAGCGGCGCGATTTCGACCAGGAACGAACAGCCGATGACACGGCCACCCCCTGCCGCGATGAGTTTCATGCAGGCCGCCGCTGTGCCGCCCGTCGCCAGCACGTCATCCACCACCAGCACGCCGGCACCGCTCGGCAGCACGCCCCGATGCATCTCCAGCCGATCGCGGCCGTATTCCAGCTCATATTCATGCGAGATCGTATCGGCGGGGAGTTTGCCGGGCTTTCGCACCGGGATCACACCCACGCCCAGTGCCAGCGCCAGGGGGCCAGCGAACAGGAAGCCACGGGCCTCGACCGCGGCGACGGCCTCGACGCTTGCGGACCGCCACGGCTCGGCCATTGCTTCAATCGCCGCCCGAAACGCATCGGCGTCGGCGAGCAGCGGGGTGATGTCGCGGAACAGGATGCCCGGCTTCGGGAAGTCGGGAATCGGACGGATATGACGGGCGAGGTCCATAGTGCGGCCAGTGTGCAGCGTTAGGCGCCGTGACGCAACCGGATCTTCGCCCGCGGCACGCCTTCGATCTCCATGGCCAGGCTAGCGAGCGTCTCTGATTCGATCTGGCGGACCCGCTCCCGCGTCAGGCCCAGCACCACGCCGATCTCTTTGAGCGTCATCGGCTCGGATCCGGTGAGTCCGAAACGGAGCTTGATGATCGTCCCGGCCCGCTGGTCGAGTTCATCGATCCGCTTGAGCACGTGCCGCAGGGTGTCTTCGTCGAGGAAGACGTCCGCTGGACAGCGGGCATTCTCGTCGCGGATGAGTTCGCCCAGCGACCAGCCACCTTCCGCGGGCTCCGTCTGCGGCGTCGACTGATGCACGTGAATCGCCTTCGCGATGATCGGCAGTTTCTTGCGGGCGAGCCCGAGGCTCCGTGCCACTTCTTCCGGCGTGGGTGGACGGCTCAGTGCGTCGCTGAGCCGCATGGTGGCCCGACGCCACTTCGAGAGTAGTTCGACCATGTAAGCGGGAATCCGGATGGTCTTCCCGGAGTTGATCAGCGCCCGCTTGATCGACTGCTTGATCCAGTAGCTCGCGTAGGTGCTAAACCGCGTGCCCATCGTGGGGTCGAAGCCCTCGACGGCTCGCAGCAGTCCGAGGTTGCCCTCCTCAATGAGGTCGGGCAGGAGGAGGCCACGATTGGCGTAGCCTCGGGCGATGTTGACCACGAGGCGGAGGTTGGCCCGGACCATGTGGTCACGGGCGAGGGCATCCCCCTGTGCGATCGCCCTCGCCAACCGCTTCTCGTCGTCGGCGGTGAGCAGCGCCGTCTCGTTGATGTCCCGGAGGTACGTCTCGAGTGGGTTTTGCACGGCGGCGGATGGCTTGCGACGGGGCGACGGCATGGGGGGTGCGGATCCGTGGTCTGATGGTGACGGTGGAGAAAGAGACGGCCACGAAACGGCAGGAATCTGCCGGCGGGCTGCCGTGCCGGAGGCGTCCGGCACAGGGGAAACTATCGGCGGCAGGGCACGACAACTGCACAAACTTGGCGGGCAGGGCGTGCGGCACCGTCTGGAGCGCATCTGCCGACCCTCCGGGTCGTGCGGCGCGGCTACTTGCGGGTGGTCTGGGCGGTGCCCGGGCCGATCACCCGGTCGAGGAACTCAAGGAGCGCCGTTCCGGCGGGCGAGCCCTGATCGAGGGCCGGCCGTGCCGTCTCAGCGTCGAGGATCACCAGCGTACTGTCGACGCCGGCGGCCCTGAGCGTCTTATCAAGGAGCACGGCTTGATTGACGGGCACACCTTCATCGTGCTCGCCGTGCACGATCAGCGTCGGCGGATCATCGGCGGACACGTGGGCGAGGGGGCTGGCCCGCTGCGCCGCCTCGCGAAACTCCTGAAGCGGGCCGCCGATCAGACGGCTGGCGGGCGAACCGGCGCGGTCGTGCGTGCTTCCGAGGGTGGTGAGGTTGACGGGCGCCCCGATGACGACCACGGCGGCGGGGCCGGAGGGAAGCACACCGCCTGCTTCCGCCGCCTCCCGCACGGGCCCACGCGCGGCAGGTGCGAAGCCGACGAGTGCGGCGAGATGCCCGCCAGCGGCATGCCCTGCCACGCAGAGTCGTGTCGGATCGACGCTCCACGTCTCGGCGGCGGCGACGAGCGATTCAACGGCCGCGCGGCAGTCGTCAAGTTGAGCCGGGTGGATCGCCTCGTCGCTCATGCGATAGCCTACGCTCGCCACAGAATAGCCTTCCCTCGCCAGCCAGGCGATGGGGCAGTCGGCCTTCGTGCCGTTTCTCCAGTCAGGGCCATGAATCCAGATCACCAGTGGCAGTCCGCCGCCACTACAGTTGTCCGGGAGGTAAACGTCGAGCCGCTGTCGGGGGTGGCCCTCGTCGCCGTAGGGCTGATCGCGGTGGACAACGACGCCGCGCGTCGCATCTGCCGTCGCCAGCGGCATCAGGATCGTGCCGCTCGAATCGAGTCCGTCCGCTGCCGCGGACTCTTGGTCCGCTCGTGTGCCGTTCTCCAGGCCGGGCTGTGGCACGATTGCCGACTCCTGGAATCCGCGGCGAGTGCCCCGGCGCTGGGCCCGCCGCGACGGCCGCCGCGCTGGCTGCGGATCGACCGGTAGCGCCGCATCCGAGGCGGCGCGGGGATCGTTTTGCCAGGCCAGTTCCACGCCCGACCAGTCCCGCGGTGGCTCCGTGGCCAGTGCCGGCATGCCGGCCAATAGCATCACGATGACGACCATCAGTCCGCTCAAAACACCAGCGGACCGGGCGTAAGACGCATGCATGGGGGACCGGCGTCCTGCGGTAAGGAAAGAGTCGAACGACCCGAGTATATGTCCGCGGCCGATCGTCCGCCCGGGCCGACCGATAGCGTTCGCCACACAAAGAGGCGGGCGCTACGGGAAGGGCCTGTCTAGCCGCTTTCGTGCGCACCAGCCTGACGTGGATCGCCGGCTCGGGGGCCGCAAAAGTCTCGTCGCGCGGTCCGGCGGATTGTCGCTGTGGGCCGCGGCGGCCCGACGCTCCTCGAGCGTTCGCCGACCCCCGCGGCTACGTTTTCCAGATTGTCATCTCGACGCTCCGCGTCGGTCGAATGCGCTCTAACGCCGTGACGGCAGCTGGCCGGACGGGGTCAACTCGTCGATGATCCTGGGGATGTACTTGGCAAGCACTTCCGCGAGTTGGTCGCGGTCGATGCCCTTCGAACTGGCGATGTCTTCGAGCTCGCGCTGGCCGAAGGCATCTTCGACCTGCCGCCGGTCGACCGGTTTGTTGGGTCCGGTGCGGACCCACGAGTCGACCTGATCACGCATCCCTTTCTCCTCGAACTGCTTGACGACATCGGGAAGTTTCTGGGCTCCGCCGCCGCCGAAGATCTGGGTGAGGATGTCCGAGAGGTCGTTGGGCGAGGGCATGCCCTGGGGCGGCTGCTGCGGCCGCTGCTGGGGCTGGGCCTGCGGTTGACGTTGCGGGGGCTGTTGCTGCTGCTGGGCCGCGCCTTCGAGCACCTGCTTCAAGATCTCACCAAGAATGTCCATGGACTGCCCCTGTTAAGCACTGAAGAATCGAACGCGTCGGCGGCGCCGACACCCGCCCAGTAGTCTACGGCTGTCCTGAGTCGGGGGAAAGCAGCCGGTGTCATACGGCTCCCACTGAAGCCTCGCGCGTCAGGGCTCGATGTCCTGCCGATGGTCGGGACACGGGCAGCCCCTCACGCGACCGCGGGGAGTACGGGTTGTCTCTTGGCGGCCCCGGATTGGCTTACCGAGGGTCGCCGCTGTTCCTGCCGCCGTATTCCCCGGAACGGAATCCTGACGAGCGGCTGTGGCTGTGGTTCCGTGACCACCACTGGAGCAACCGCGCCTCCCTCGACGAGCCGTCGCTCATCCGAGAGGCTCAGGTGTGACCCGTATTATCAGTCGAGCGAAACCGCCTCGCCGCCGGCCCGGGTGGCGAGTTGGCCGAGGAGTTGCAGCGACGTGTCCTCCGCCACGAACCGCACCGATCCGTCGGCCATGGCGATGTTCGCCCCGCCGGTGTGGAAGGCGTAGATCAGCCAGCCCCATTCGTTGGAGCCGTTGACCCGCATCAACGCCGGCGGAATCGAGCCCGCGGTCGGACTGTTTGTTTTGGTGCAGCCGCTGACCAGGCTTTCGCCGAAGGCGTGGGGGTTATCGTTCGTCGCCCATGCGCCCCCCCGCGCCCGAGCGCATGCAGTATTTCCCGACACGTCATCCGCGTTGGCCGGGTAGCGTGTGCGATCGCGCCACACGTCCTCGCGGCCCGCGCATTCCGCGAGCAGGATCGTCTTCGAGAGGCCGTCGGTGATCTTGGCCAGCGTGTTCTTCGGACGCTTGGCATTGTTGGTGGCGACGCAACCGGACCACTCTTCCATCGGCCCCGGTGCCGCAGCCACGGTGCCGGTCGGCAGCGAAGCAGCCGTGTTGAAACTCGTGCCCGTCCCCGCAACCACGAAATAATCGGTGCAGGCGCCGGTTTTGCGGGGACTCGCGATCTTGTCTTGGATCCGATTGGGCATCGGTGACGATGGGCACTGGAGCGCTGGCAACTGGATGCGCACGAGGCCGCGGTTGCCTGTGACGCCTTCGTCGAGCACCCCCGTCGTGCCCCCGGTCGGAGCGCTGCCGTCGGCGTTCTCCCACCAGTTTCGTGACAGATCGTAGCTGGCCACCAGTGCCGTCTCCTCGAGGTAGGGCAGCAGATCGGGCGCCCAGCTCCGCTGAGCCATCCGAGCTTCGTTGTTTGGCGTCGCAACGCAGTTGCTCGAACGCTTGAGCGGCGGCAGGAACTTCTGCGCGGCTTCGTAGGCATGAAAGGCCAGGGGAAGTTGCCGCAGATTGTTGGCGCACGACGTTCGCCGTGCCGATTCCCGCGCGCTCTGGACCGCCGGCAGGAGCAGGCCGATGAGCGTGGCGATAATCGCGATCACGACGAGCAACTCGACGAGCGAGAAGCCGCGCCGCGGGGGTGTGGGAGCGGGCATGCTGATTGGTCCTGAAGGGCTTCCCTCAGGGTATCGACCCGCGGCGGCTGCTCGCGCGGTGAATCCTCCACCGCGGGCGGTGAACTTTTCACCACCCCTGGCCCCACACGGTCAGTCGTCGATTCCAAGCAGCCGGAGCTTTGTCCGCAGGGTGGCCCGGTCGAGGCCGAGCAGCTTTGCGGCGGCCGTGCGGTTACCGCCCGTGTGGGCGAGTGCCTCGCGGAGCAGTGTCGCCTCGACGAGCTGCATGGTCCGATGGTGAAGGTCCGGCTCCGGCAGGGGGTTGAAGGCGGCCCGTGCGGAGGCTGCCCACTCTTTGATTGCAGCTCCCACGCCGACGGCTGCCGCCTCGAGGCTGTTTTCGGCGGCCGCTGCCGGACGTCCCGGAGGCGGCAGGTGCTCTGGTCGCAGCACGCCGCCGCGGGCCACGACTGCGGCATGCTCGACGGCATGCCGCAGTTCCCGGACGTTCCCCGGCCAGTCGCGGCTAGCGAGGGCCTCGAGAAACTCACGGGACATGACGGCGGCTGTCCCCTGCGGATTGGCGGCGAGGCAGCGGGCCAGCAGGCAGCGGGCCAGAGGCTCGATGTCATCACGCCGTTCTTTGAGCGCCGGCATTGCGATCTCGACCACGTGGAGCCGATCGAGAAGGTCGCGGCGAAACGCGGCTGCCGTGAGACCGCCCAGATCGCGCTTGGTTGCGGCGATCACCCGCACGTCGACCTCCTTCGATTCGAGGAGCCGCAGGAGACTGCTCTGCACGTCCGGGGGCGCAGCCTCGATGTCGGCGAGGAAGAGTGTGCCGCCAGCTGCTGCCGCGACGAGCCCTGGACGACCATCGGCGTGCCCGAAGAGCTCGGCGGCCACGGCTCCCGGCGCCAGCGCCGTGAGGTTCGTGGCCACGAAGGGGCGATCGGGGCGACGGCCGTGGGCATGGATCGCGCGGGCGGCCAACTCCTTGCCACTGCCCGACGGGCCCGTGACCAGAACCGGCAGATCGTTGTCGGCGACCAGTGCGATCCGCTGGTAGACCTCCTGCATCGCAGCTGAGGAGCCGACGAGCGTGCCTATGTCGGCGTCGGCGGTGGCCGGCGGCTCATCGCGGAGAGACCGCTCCGCCAGTGCGCGGGCCACCACAGTCGCCACGTGATCGAGGTTGAAGGGTTTCACGAGATAGTCGAACGCCCCGGCCCTCACGGCTCGGACCGCTGTATCGAGGTCGCCGAACGCCGTCATCACGATCACTGGGGCGTGAGGCGCGGCCGACCTCAGTTCGGGGATCGCCGAGATGCCGTCTCGGCCCGGCAGCCGGACGTCGAGCAGGACGAGATCCGGGATCACGCGGCCGCAGGCCAGAAACGCCTCAGCGACACTTGCGGCGAGGACGACGTCGTGGCCGTCGTCCGAGAGCATCTCCCGGAGGCTCCAGCCGATCGCCGGTTCATCGTCGACGACGAGGATCTGGCTCACTGTCGGCCCCTCATGCGCGGCATCCGTCCTGCATGGTCGACAAGGGCAGCCCGATCACGAACCGCGTGTGGTTGTCGATTCGGCCCCACTCGAGCCGGCCTCCATGCTGCTCGGCGACGGCCTTGGCCACCGCGAGCCCCAGCCCCACGCCCTCCGGCTTGCCGGTGACGAATGGCTCGTGGAGCGTCGCGGCGAGTGCAGCAGGTGGTCCTGGGCCGTCGTCCTCGACCACGATCCGGATGCCGCGGTCATCCACCTCACCGCGCAGGGTGACGTGGCCCCCGCGGCCGGCGGCATCGATGGCGTTGAGTGCCAGATTGACGAGGGCCGCGCGGAGGGCATCGTGGCGGCCGATGACGGCGACGGCGACGGCTGGTCCACAGTCGAGCCGCACTCCTGCGTGTTCGCATCGTGGCGCTGTCAGGTCGCGGACCTCACCAACGAGGGCGTCGAGGTCGACAGGCGTCGGCAACGTGTCGGAAGGTGTGCCGAGCGCCAAGAGGCCGCGGACCTCCTCTTCGACGATGTCGAGTTGGCGACAGGCCACCGTGAGGCTTTCGTCCACGGTGCCGCCGGTGGTGCCGGAGTGGCAGCGGCGGCGATGCAGGTCGATGGCGAGTCGGGCGCCGGTGATGGCGTTACGGAGCTCGTGCGCGAAGCCGGCGGCCAACTGGCCGAGCAGCCGCTGCCGTTCGCCGGCCACGACCGTGTTCCGCAGGCTGTCGAGTTCGGCGCTGAGGCGGTTGACGCCGGCGACGAGCCGTCCGACCTCGTCGCGAGGCGAGCCCTCGGTGGCGGCAGCATCCTCGAGCGTTGTGCCGAACTCGCCGTGGGAAATCCGCTCGACATGCCGCTCGACCGCGGAGATTCGCCGCGCGAGGCGGCCGGTGGTCGCGAGACCCAGTGGCACCAGCACCGCGAGTGTGGCGGCGGCGACGGCAAGCACGGGCCAGGCGGCGGCAACCGTCGATTCGAGGGCTCCTTGGATCGGCGACAAGACGAAGACACGCTCGGGACGGACGCCAGCCGCCCGCGCCACGCCGACGGAATGCCGCCGCCCATCGATCATGACCACGGCGCTTGGGCCGGAGGAGCGAAAAGCAGCAGCAACGTCGTCGAGGTCGGCTGGTTCGAGCGTCGAAAGCCCGAGCGTGTCCTCGGCCATGTTCCAGATGACAAAGTGGCTGCCGGTCAACCGGTAGAGCGCGTCGAGCACCTGCGGGGAAAGAGAGACTCGGGAACCCTCCAGTGCCTCGACGACCCGTTCGTGGCTGGCGCGGGCGGCTGCGAACGATCTCCGCACGGCCAGCCAGGCGGAAAAAGCGACGTTGCCGAGGACCGCTGCGAGCACGAGCCCCACAACGGGCAGGACGAGTTGCCCGAACAGTGATCGGCCACGGGGCGAGGAAGACATGCGACGACGCTCTGGAAAAGAACCGCGGCAGGCACCAAGGGCCGGCCACGCAGGTCCATGGTACCTGCCGCGGATCGTATGATGCCGCCATGACGACATTCGCTCGCCTGGTCGCCGCACTCGCCTTGATCACGCTGCTCGCGCCGGCGGCGGCCGGAGCAGGGCCGTTCCCGGCGGTGCTCGTCGACTTCGGACCGGCCTCGGCAGCGCCGCTCTTTACCGGAGGCGGCCCCAATGCGTGGGATCGCGACCTCCGTGAGCGGGGCTGGATCATGCGGCACGGCGGCTGCTGGCATCTCTGGTACACCGGCTCCAACCCCGACCGCGATCCCGTGCGCCGGCTCGGCCACGCCACGAGCCCCGATGGCCTCAACTGGACGCGGTCGTCGTCGGGGCCGCTGGTTGCTGACCGCTGGATCGAGGATGTGTGCGTCGTCAAGAGCCGCTCGCGCTCGGGTGAACTGCTCCGGATGGTTGCCGAGGGGGAAGATGACGTGGCCCACCTGCTCGTGTCGCGAAACGGTGTCGAATGGCGGTCGTGTGGTTCCCTCGATATCCGACTGGTGTCTGGCGAGCCGATTCCCCCAGGCCCGCGGGGCACACCCACGGTCTGGCTTGAGCGGGGCGTGTGGCACCTGTTCTATGAGCGTCGCGACGATGGCGTCTGGCTGGCCACGTCACGTGACCTCCGCACGTTCACCAACGTCAGTGACGACCCCGTGCTCGCCTGCGGTCCGGAACCCTACGACGCACATGGGATCGCCGTCGACCAGATTGTGCAGTTCGAAGGCCGCTATTACGCGTATTACCACGCGAGCCCCGATCCAGACCGGCGCCGGTGGCAGACCTGCATCGCGGTCAGCGACGACCTTGTCCACTGGACGAAGTACACGGGCAATCCGATCCTGCCGGCTGACGACGCGCATCCGAAGCGTTCAAGCGGCACGCTTATCTTCGACGGCGAACGGCACCGGCTCTACACCACGCATCCCGACGTTCGGGTGCGGTTCGCGGTCAGTCGGAGGCCGTCCCGCTGACCCCGTGGATCGAGCGCATCTGCCTTTGGTTGAACGGAACGGGCACCTTGGAGGGGGTAGGTGAGGGGGTCGGCGAACGCTCGAGGAGCCTTGGGCGTATGCTCGCCCCGGCGACGAGATTTTTGCCGCCCTCGAGCCGGCGATCCACGTGAGTCGAACCCGCTCTAGGTCTTTTTCCGCGTTGGGTGGGTCATCGTATTCACCCTCACCTGCTTCATGTCCCTGTCTCGGAAGACATTGAGCATGAGCGGGGTCGTCGAAGCGCTACCGTACGAAACCGGGAACATTGAACCGTTGGATTCGCCCGGATCGATCGTGATCTTGTAGGCATCTGGCAACAGGCCCGCAATCCGAAATGAGCCGTCCTCGCCCGTGGTGGTCCGGGCGGGTTTCCCCCCGGACTTGGTCGGATGGAAGACGACGTCGGCTCCGACGATGGGGGTACGCATCAACAGCAGCGTGCCCGAGACGCTGTGGGCCGGCCCCCGTGACGCCCAGAACGCGCCGAAGGCGAGACAGCAGGCGAGACAGCCGGTCGCCGCGGCGATTCCGGCGGCAATCCACCAGCCCTTGGACGAGGCAGACGATTCGCTGCTCGCTACCGCCTGGAACCTCTTGGAAGCCCCCGAGTTGAGCGTCTGACTTATCTTCTCGAGATACGCCTCGTCGAAACCTTGCCCGCTCAGTTTGCGAAGCTCGATTACTTTGATTTGGCCCATGGCCATGCTGGCGGCTTGAGCGCTTCCGCTCAAATCACCCCTAGCGCGACGAACGACGCCCTTCAACCTGGGCGACCATCGCAACTCGCTCTGTCCACCTGATACCGAAGTCATGTCACTCTCCTGCGGTTCGGGACACGGAAGCTGTAGATCGCTCATTCGATCTTACTGCTCCAATCTGGCTGGAATAGGTATCGATTTCGTGAGCCCGCCCGGGACAACTCGCGATATTCCCGCCCCTCACAGGAGTTTTATGAAACCCTCATGAAATCCTCACAGCATTCTCATGGGTTTCTCACGAGCGAGTCTCGAGTGTCGGACGGGGGCACGGCAGCATTTCGCTCCGTTCGGCCGCGAACATGCCGCGGGCGTTGTCATCGCACACGGCAGCGACGAGGGCGTCGAGCCAGTCGCGGCGGTCTGGCAGTCGGCCGGTGGCAACGTCCGTGCCGAGGAGATCACAGAGGATCCGCCGGAAGTATTCGTGCCGGGGATAGGAGAGGAACGACCGCGAGTCGGTCACCATGCCCACGAACCGGGAGAGCAGTCCCAGGTCGGAGAGCATGTTCAGCTGGTCCCGCATGCCCCGCTCCTGATCCATGAACCACCAGCCGCTGCCCCACTGGATCTTGCCGGGCAGGATGCCGTCCTGAAACGAGCCTGGCAGGGCGGCGAAGAGGGCGTTGTCGGCGGGGTTGATGTTGTAGAGGATCGTGCGACCGAGACTGTTTTCGGCGGCAAGTGTGCCGAGGAAGCGGACGAGGCCCGGGCCCTGACGGGCGTCGCCGATCGTGTCGCAGCCGGCGTCGGCGCCGAGCCGCTTGGCGAGCGATGGATTCGGGTCACGAAAGGGGCCGAGGTGCAACTGCGTCACCCAGCCCTTCTGGTGGTTGAGCCGGGCGACATGGAGCACGATCGAAGTCGCAAAACGGTCGGCCTCGTCCGCGGTGGCGGGCGTGCCAGCCAGGGCGCGGCGCCAGATCGACGCGGCCTCGGTGTCGGTGCAGTCGGCTGCGGCAAGTGATTCGAGCCCGTGGTCGGTCGCGTGGCAGCCGGCGGCGGCGAAGTCGTCATGACGTGTCGCCAGCGCGGCGAGCAGGCCGGCATACGTGTCGGCCGCGATGCCCGCGGCGTCGGAGAGCCGCTTCGCCCAGGCTTTGAGCCGCTCGGGCTGCCGCACCTTGCCCGCCGCATCTGGGCGGAAGGTGGGCACCACGCGCACCCTCAATCCCGAGCGGGCGATCTGATGATGGGCGTCGAGGCTATCGGCCGGATCGTCGGTGGTACCGACGAACTCGACATGCATCGCGTCGAGGATGCCCCGCGCTGTCAGTGGCCCGGTGGTGAGCTGGCGGTTGGCCTCAGTCCACATCGCCTCGGCCGACGGGCCTTCGAGAAGATCAGCGATGCCAAAATGCCGCCGGAGCTCAAGATGAGTCCAGTGGAAGAGCGGATTCCGCAGCGTGTGGGGCACCGTTTCCGCCCACGCCTGAAACTTCTCGCGGGGCGAGGCGGAGCCCGTGATCCGATCCTCGTGCACGCCGTCGGCCCGCATTGCCCGCCACTTGTAGTGGTCGCCCTCCAGCCACGCGGCATGCAGGTTTTCGAACCGCCGGTCGGCGGCGATGTCCTGGGGGCTGAGGTGGCAGTGGTAGTCGACGATCGGACGCCGGTCGGCTACCCGGTGGAAGAGGTCCGCTGCGACGTCGTTCGACAGCAGGAAGGAGTCGTCGCAGAAGCCCATCGGCACGCTACCGTTTCACGAGGACGTCGCGGATTTCGCGCAGGAGCATGACATCCTCCGGCGGGGCGGCCGGAGCCTCGTCCTTTTTCTCGTCGAACCGGGCCTTGGCCGTGTTGATGAGTTTCACGACCAGGAAGATGGCCGCGGCGACGAGCAGGAAATCGACGACCGCTTGGATGAACGGCCCGTAGTTCAGGATCGGGTAGTCCTGCAGCAGCATCACGGGCTTGCCGTCCTTCATCTCGGCCGTGCCGTCGGCAAGGAGTTTTGGCGACTCCATCCGCACCCGCCAGGCCAGATCGTTGAAGTTCACGCCAAACTTGCTCGTCAGCAGGTTCAGTGGCGGCATGACGATGTTGGCGACGAGCGAACTGATGATCTTGCCGAAGGCGCTGCCGATCACGACGCCGACGGCGAGGTCGATGACGTTGCCGCGCATGGCGAAGTCGCGAAATTCCTTGATGAGGCCCATGAACCGTGACTCCGAAATAGGATGGAATAAGGGGGCGTCAGTATGTCGCCGCGCTGCTGGAATCCACAACGGCTGGCGGCTGCCGCAGGCGACCGCAGCCGATGTTGCCCGTTCCTAGGCCGATCGGCGACAGTGGCATGCTCCCGGCCTCACCCCCAACGCGATCCTCGAAACCTACTTCCAGAAAGTTTCTCGGTCCATCCGGGTTTTTCATGGGCAGAGCGGTAAACGGCCGCCGCGCAGGGCGATCACATCTGTGGTCTGGACGGGTTTTGTGGAGCGGGAGCCACCAGGCCTTTGAGCGTCCGCGGGCGAACCAATCCTGCACCGTCTCGATGCGACCCGGATACCCCGCGCTCGCGCTTGGGGCTTCCTGACGGGAAGCAACACCCACGGTGACCCACCCGATTCCCGATCGTGAGGAGCCGGGCGTGGCACGCGCAGACGCCGGGGAATCTTTGCGACTCTCAAGCAATTCCCCAGTCGGCCACCCGAGCATCCTGGAGCAAAATCCCCCGGCGGCGAGCATGTCACCGCCGGTGAACCAATCCGGCACCGCATCGATGCAGCCCGGATACCCCGCGCTCGCGCTTGGGGCTTCCTGACGGGAGGCAAGGGGGTCGGCAAACGCTCGAGGAGCGCCTGAGCCGCCGCGGCGAGAGAGCGACGAGACTTTTGCCGCCCCCGAGCCGGCGTTCCACGTAACTCGAATGCGCTCTAGTCGTGAACGCCCAGCCAGGTTTCCTGAATGCGGGTGAGTGTGCCGTCCTCCCGCAGTTGCAGGATCACCGCATTGAGTTCCTCGCGGAGCGGGCTGCTCGTCGGCAGCGCCAGGCCGTAGTCGAAGGAGTCAAAGATCGGGCCGACGAGCTTCACCTCGTTCCTTCCCGACTCGTTGATGACGTACATCAGCGTCTGAGCCTCGCCGACCACCGCGTCTACCATGCCAAGTTCGAGCGCATCGATCGCATCGAGGATGGTCGCATACTCCTGCGGGAAACCCCCACGTTGGCGGATCGTCTACACGGTCACCGAGCCCTCCTGGCAGCCAATCGACCGGCCCGCGAGGTCGCGAGGGCCTTGAATCATGCCCGTGACACGCTCGGCCGTCATCGTCGCCGTGAGCACACTGGTGAAGGTGGCGATCAGGCCGATGCCGCCGATCATCCACAACAAGGCGAGGATTCGGCCGAGGGGGCCATCGACGTGTTTGTCGTCGCAGCCGCCCGTGACGATCGTCGAGATGATCCACCAGATCGCCTCGCCGACGCCGCGGGGATAGTCCGGGGGAAACGAGCGGGGATTGCGGCCTCGTTCACACCACCAGAGCAGGTGGCCGGAGACGACACCCAGGGCCACGGCCAGCCCGATGAGTTGTAGGAGCTTCCACGACAGCATCGACCGCACAGCGGACACCAACCCGCTTTCATTCCGCTGCCGCACGGCGATCCGCATGCCGGAGTGGAAGACGGGATGCGTCAGATCGAACATTTTTTCGCGTTCTTCGGTGATGGCCAGCGGCCCGAGCGAGACGTCGGCCTTCCCCTCCCGGACCAGGTCCATGAGTTCGACGAATGTCTTGACGCGGATGAACTCCGAGGAGATGCCCAGCCGTCGGGAAACTTCCTTCCAGATGTCGATCATGGCACCCGTCGGCTGATCGTTCTGCCACTCGACCGCCGAGGCAATCGGTGCGATCGCGACCTTTAAGACCCGCGGTGTCGTCGCCGCGGGCTCGCCTCGCAGGCTGCCCTCGAAGATCGCCACCATCAGGCATGTCACCACCACGATGCCGCTCGCCACCGCGGCCCGCCGGAATCCCACCATCCACGGTTCGCCGCTCATGTCCGTGAGTCCCTTGAAGTGCGTCCGTGCCGCGCGACGGCCAGCAGCAGGCCGCCGCCAACGAGACATCCTATCGCCACCGCCGTCGCCCAGGGTGGAAGTCCGGATGCCGTACCCAGCTCGATGGCGGAGAGGTCGTCTGGCGATGCGATTGCCACGAGCACCACGGGTGTGGCGTTGTGTGCGGCATGGGCGATCATCGCCGGCAGGATGCTCCGCGTGGCGAGTGTCATCCAGCCCAGTGCGATCCCCAGCGCGAAGGTCTGCGGCATCCGCTCGGGCAAGAGATGAAACGCGGCGAAGACCGCGGCCTGCGCCGCGACGGCGGCGATGGCGCGGCGCGGCGTCGGGCGGTCGCCGGCCAGGGCGGAAAGCACCCACCCCCGGAAAAGGAGTTCCTCACAGACCGCGGGCATCGCTGCGAGAACGAGCACCGCCAGCCACGAAGGGTTGTCGCGGATGAGGTTGATCAGCCGCTCCGCGAGGCTTCGCGCCTCGGGCGACACATCGGTGCCCCAGGCGGCGAGGGCCACCGCAGCTCCCACGACAAACAGCCCGCTGCCGATCAGAGCGGCCCCGGCCACGGCCGCCGTTCCCGGCCAGCGGAGCGCATAGGTCGCTCGGGCATCGACCCGCTGCCACCACGCGATTCCCGCGAGCGGCAGGAGCACAGCGATGGCCTGCTGGGTCAGGAGTGCCGGCACGAAATCGACCGGTGCGAGCCCCTGGGCGTACCATAGCGCCGTGAAGCCCGCGAGCGCCGCGGCGAAGCCCTGCCAGGCAGTGGGTGACCTCCGCGGAGCGGGCCGGCGCAACCCGCTCGTTGCCGCGTCGGGTCCGCGAAACAGGAGCTCCTCATTCGACACGAGCGCCGCGGTGATGTGCAGGAGCAGCCAGGCGAGCGCGGCGGAGGAGAGGAGCGAGGTGGCGAGGCCGATGCCGACGGTCCCCAACTGCGGCGCGCCCTCTGCGGCATTCCGGTCGGCGTCAGACGTGCCTCGGTCTGCGACGACGAGTGCCGATCGCGCTACGGCGACCTGTCCTGCGAACGGTACCGCGGGGAGCCAGCGGCTCGACGCCGTGCCCGGCAGCAGTGCCGACCCGGCAAGCGCCGCGATCAGCATCACGACCGGCGTGAGCGTGTTTTGTGCCTCCTTCGCGCTGCGGGAGGCCGCGGTCACCGCGAGGCACAGTGCCGCCGCGATGGCCGCAACGCCGACGTAGGCCGCGATGGTGACGATCACACAGCCAGTCACGCCGGCCGACCGCAGCCCATCGAAGGAGCCGGCCGGGAGCACCCGCACAAGCACCGTCGCAGTCAGTGCGATCGACAGGGCGTTGGCCACGAGCGTCGCGAGTGTGACGGCGAATACGGCGAGGAACTTGCCAGCGACAACGTCGAGCGCCGTGCAGGGCGCGAGCAGCAGGGTCTCGATCGTGCCCCGTTCCTTCTCCCCCGCGATCGCATCGATGGCGGGATAGAACGCGCCGGTCGCCGTCAGCAGCGCCAGGAGCACGAGGACCGCCGCGACCGTCATCGGCAAAACGTCGTGGAAGGCAGGGGCCGACGCCGGCAGGCCGCCACTGAAATCAATGCGGAGCGGCTTGAGCAGGCTCTCTGGCAGACCGGCCCGGCCGAGTCGGGCAAGCCGCGCGGTGTCGGCCACTCCACGCATCACCGCCATGACATGATCTTTGGTCCGGTGGTCGGCCGCGTGGACAGTCGAGAGCCTCACGTCGAGTGGCATGGTGCCCTCGCCAGTAAGCCCCGCGACGGTGCCGTCCGTGACGTCGATCCAGGCGTTCGCCGCCCCCTCATCGATCAGTCGGCGTGCCGCGTCGGCGTCGACGACGCGCACAGACAGGTTGCCGGGCCAGCCGTCGGGTTGTCCGTCGGCCCGACGTGCGACGGCGTCGATGTGTGTTGCGAACGCTCCGGCATCGGGGCCGGAGAGTGCCAAGGACAGCTGCGACGTAGCCTCCCGCCTGTCGAGTTCGGTGATCGCGGTGCGGATGCCCAGCGTGCTCGACAGGGCGAGCAACGGATACATCGCCATCGGCATCACCAGCGTGATGAAGAGCGCGCGCCGGTCCCTGACAAACTCCAAGAGATCGCGGCGGGCGATCGCCAGCCGTGCCGGCCAGCCACCCGCGGCCTCCGGTTCACGTGCATTCACAGCCGCGCCTCCGGTGCAACGGCTGCGAAGAATGCCGCCTCGAGGCCACCCTCGTGGCCGGCGACGAGCGCCTCGCGGGTTCCGTCCGCGAGGATGCGGCCGCCGCTGATAACCAGAAAGCGGTCGCAGCGACGCTCGATCTCGTGCAGTCGATGGGTGGAGAGCAGGATCGTGCGGCCGTCGTCCCGGAGGCGGTCGAGTAACGCGAGCAGGTCCCGGGAGCCGAGCACGTCGAGCGCACTGGTCGGTTCATCGAGCACGAGTACCGGCGGATCGTGGACCAGCGCCCGCCCCAGCGACACGCGCTGACGCTGCCCCGACGAGAGGCGGCCACACGGCCGGTCGATAAAGCCGCCGAGGTCGAGTGTGGCGGAAAGCGAATCGATCCGGTCCGCAAGGTGGCCGCGGCGCAGCCCGTAGAGCCTGCCAAACGACGCGAGAACCTCTCGGGGCGTGAGCCGGTCGGGCACGCCAGTCGTCGCCGAGACGTAGCCGAGCCGGCCGCGAACGGCGAGCGGTTCGGTGCGTACGTCGTGTCCGGCGATCGAGGCCGTGCCTGCGGTGGGCTTCAGCAGCGTTGCCAGGATCCGCATGGTGGTGGTCTTGCCGGCGCCATTACCGCCGAGCAGGCCCACCATCTCCCCCGGATGGACGACAAACGAGACGCCGTCGACGGCCCGCACGGTCGCACCGTCGCCGGAGCGATATTCCTTGACGAGATCAAAAACCTCGATCATGGCCGGTGGTGCGCAGGCGCGGGGCGTGTCATTGCTCCATGACCTCGGATTCCTTCGTTCTCGCGAGGTCGCCGACACTCCCCTCATACTTCTTGGTGAGCTCCTGAACGTCCTCCTTGCACCGCTCGCAGTCGTCTTCCGTGAGGTCGCCATCCGACTTCTCGGTGTCGGCTGCCTTGTTGGCGTCGCGGCGGACGTTGCGGATCGCAACCTTGGCCTCCTCGGCAAGATCGCGAATGCGGGCCGACATCTTCTTGCGGACGTCGGCGGAGAGCGGCGGGATCACGATCCGGATCAGCCGGCCGTCGCTCTGTGGGTTGAGGCCCAGGTCGCTGGCCTGGATCGCCTTCTCGATGTCCTTGAGCGTTCCGGGATCGAATGGACGAACGACGATCTGATTGGATTCGGGTGCGCCGACGCTCGCGAGCGCCTTGATGGGCGTGGGCGAGCCGTAGACCTCGACCCGCAGGGTGTCGACCAGGCCAGGATTGGCTCGGCCCGTGCGGATACCGGTAAGCGCGTGGCGAAAGACGTCCACCGCCTTCTCCATCCGTTCTTCGGCGTTGAGCAGAATGTCGTCGAGGGGCATCGGCATGGCTCCTTGAGGTGCGGGAGGCCCGCGAGTATACGCCCTGGTCGGCCGCGAGGCTGCCTCAGGCGTCGCCCTGTCGCCGGGAGCCGACGATCGTGCCGATCCGCTCGCCCGCGACCGCCCGCTCGATGTTGCCGTCGCGACGGTAGTTGAAGACGAGGATCGGCATCCCGTGCTCCATGCACTGCGAGATCGCCGTGCCGTCCATCACCCGCAGGTTTTGCTGCTGCACCTGCTGGTAGGAGAGTTCGCCATAGAGCACCGCGTGTGGATTCTTCTCGGGGTCGTCGGAGTAGACGCCATCCACCCGGGTGGCCTTCATGAGAATATCGGCGCCCAGTTCGAGCGCCCGCTGTGCCGCGGCGGTGTCGGTCGTCACGAACGGGCTGCCGGTACCCGCGGCGAGGATCACGATCCGCCCCTTCTCCAGATGCCGCCGGGCTCGGCGACGGATGTAAGGTTCGGCAACGCCGTCCATGCGGATCGCCGTCATGAGCCGCGTCTGCGCACCCAGACTCTCGAGCGCGTCCTGAAGTGCCAGGCCGTTGATCACCGTGGCGAGCATTCCCATATAGTGGGCCGTCGCCTCCTGGATCGCGGCATTGCCGGCTGTAAACGAGCCGCCGCGAAGGATGTTGCCGCCACCGATCACGACGGCCAGTTCCACACCTCGCGCCACCGCCTGCACCGTCTGCCGGGCGATGTGGACCACCTCATCCATCGAGATGCCCCGCTCACCCGTCCGGGCGAAGCTCTCGCCGGAGAGTTTCAGGAGCACGCGGCGATAAGGCGTCTTGTCCATCGCTCCCTCGGGATGCTTTCGCGACGATCAACCACCAGGCCAGAAACGGTCAGCAGCCGCAGGTCCGCTGCAACGGGCGGCACTGGCGTCGCCTCCCAAACCATCACCCACCCAGCCTCCAGTTCTCCACCGACGTGATCTCCAGGCCGGCCGCCTTCGCGAACTGACCCACCGACTGTTTGTCGTCCTTCACGAATGGTTGCTCGAGGAGCACGCACTGGCTGAAGAAGTTTCGCAGCCGGCCCTCGATCATCTTGGCGATGATGTTATCTGGCTTGCCTTCGTTGCGGGCTGCCTCGGTGAGGATTGCCCGCTCCTTCTCGACAACCGCGGGATCGAGATCCTCCTTGCGGATCGCCTGGGGCGCCAGGGCGACCACGTGCATCGCGACGTCCTTCGCCACTTCGCCGGCGTTCGCTGCCGACGTGTTGCCCGCGATCTCAATCAACGCGGCCTTGGAGCCGTCGTGGTGGGCATAGCCGCCGCAGGGGCCGTCGATCCGCTTGATTCTTGAGAGTTCGAAGACCTCTCGCATGCGGTTGAAGAGATCGTCCTTGAGTTCGCCGAGGGTGCGGTCGGGATGCGCGAGGCTCTTCTGTGCGAGCAGGTCGGCCGGCGTCGCGGCGCCCGGGCCGAGCGCCAGCGTCTTGGCGATGTCGTTGGCGAGCGCTTTGAAATCATCACTGCCGGCCACCGGCGGACTTTCGCACTTCAGTTCGATGATCGTGCCAACGCCCTTCGACGGGTCGGCAAACACGGCCAGGCGGCCGCAGGAGGTCTCCCGATCGGCCCGCATCGACTGGGTCTTGATGCCCTGCTTGCGAAGCCAATCGACGGCCTGCTCGGTGTTGCCGCCGCATTCAGCGAGTGCCTTTTTGCACTCCATCATCGGCAGGCCGGTCTTTTCCCTGAGGGCCATGACGGCCGCTGCGGTGATCTCAGCCATGGGTTTCCTTCTCCTGGGGAGCGTGGTTCAACGAATGCGGGTGGAGAGTGCAAGTCTCGCGGGCTGACCGAGGAGTCGACCCTGAGCAGGCCGGTGGCAGGCCCGAACAGACTGAACATCCGCTGCCGCGTTGGTCAGGTCTTCGGCTTCGACACCGAACGCTTGGCGACCATCGGCCGGCCCCTGGGCTTCAGTTTGCCTTCGCCCTCGACCACGCCCTCGGCACCCTCGGCCGACACCTGAGTTTCGGTCGCCGACTGGGACTTGCCCTCAAGGACTGCATCGGCCAACCGGGAGGCGACCAGTTCAATCGAGCGGATCGAGTCATCGTTGCCAGGGATCGGGAGGTCGATGAGATCAGGATCGCAGTCGGTGTCGATCAGCGACACGGTCGTAATGCCCATTTTGCGGGCCTCGCTGACCGCGTTCTTTTCCTTTTTGGGATCGAATATGACGAGGCACTCAGGCAGTCTGGACAGTGTGCGAATGCCGCCGAGGTTACGGAGCATTTTGCGGTGCTCGCGGCGGAGCGACGACTGCATCTTCTTCGAATACGAGCCAAACGCCTCTGACGGGATCAGGGTCTCGAGTTCCTCGAGGCGGGCCAGACGGTTGCGGATCGTGCGGAAGTTGGTCAGCGTGCCCCCGAGCCAGCGGTCACTGACGTAAGGCATGCCGCAGCGGGCGGCCTCGCGGGCCACGGCCTCGGCACCCTGGCGCTTGGTCCCGACGAACAGGATCAAGCTGCCGGTCGAGGAGACCTGCTTGAGATACTTTCTGGCCCGCAGGAGCCCGCGGATGGTTTCGCGGACGTCGATAATATGGATCAGGTTCCGGCGCCCGTGGATGTAGGGCTTCATCTTCGGGTTCCATCGGCTGGCACGATGGCCAAAATGGACGCCGGCTTCAATCAGTTCCTGGGCCAAGACGTTCGACACGCTCTTCTCGCTCGCTGGGGTCAGGGGGGAACGACACAGGGGCCACGGAGCCTCGCGTACTCCGAGCACCGCAAACTATCGGCTTTTCCCCCCCTCTGTCAACGTGCGTCCGCCGTCCGCGTCCGCCGACGCATTCCCGCCCCCCTGCGGCCCGGAAAACCGCGGTCGAGGCTTGAACGCGAGGGTTTGCCCTTACTAGACTCCGACCTGCCTCTGCAGCGGCGGCTTTGCCCGGCGCCCCGCCTGCCGATCCCGGCCCGGAGCCCGTCGCGAGCCAGCCATGCGCCATGTCCTTTCCGCCACCGTCCAGAACGTCCCCGGCGTGCTTGCACATGTGTCGGGCATGCTGGCATCGCGGGGCTACAACATCGACAGCCTCGCGGTCGGTGAGACCGAGGATCCGCATTTCTCGCGGATGACGTTCGTTCTTCGCGGTGACGACCGCGTGCTTGATCAGGTGCGTCGGCAACTCGAGAAGATCGTCACGGTCGTCCGGGTCGACGACATCAGCAGCCGCAACTACGTGGAGCGTGACTTGCTCCTGATCAAGATCGCCGCCCTCGCTGGCCCCGCACGGGCCGAGATCAAGGAACTCGCCGACATCTTCCGCGGGCACATCATCGATGTCGCCGCCGACAGCGTGATCGTCGAACTCTCGGGCACTGAAAAGAAGCTCGAGGGCTTCGTTGAGGTGATGCGGCCCCACGGCATCCTCGAACTCGTTCGCACCGGCCGGATCGCGATGGTCAGGGGAAGCCCACCGACCCGCGAAACCACCGAGGCCGCCGACGGGGCCCGCCCCGCAGATTCCGCACCCGTAGGTGAGTCGCTGGCCTGATGCCTCGGCCGCGCCTTCCCTTTCCCATCCTTGACCCGCTTTCCCATATCGGAGTGAACCCTTGGCTGCCACGATCTATTACGATGCCGACGCCGACCTGAAGGCCCTTGCAGGCAAGACCATCGCCATCATCGGCTATGGCTCGCAGGGACACGCCCAGGCCCAGAACCTCCGCGACAGCGGCCTGACCGTCATCGTGGCCCAGCGGCCGGGTGGCCCCAACTACGAGCTTGCCAAGAGCCACGGCTTCGCGCCGGTGAGCGTCGAGGAGGCCGTCAAGCAGGCCGACGTCATCAACATCCTCCTGCCCGACGAACTGCAGGGCGACGTCTATAAGGCGTCGATCAAGCCAAACCTGAAGAAGGGTGCCGTGCTGATGGCGAGCCACGGCTTCAACTTTCACTTCGGCCAGGTCGAGGCTCCCCCGGGCCACGATATTCTGCTCGTGGCCCCGAAGGGCCCCGGTCATCTCGTGCGCAGCGAATACGTGAAGGGGGGCGGCGTGCCCTGCCTGATCGCGATGGGCCCTGGCGCGAGCTCCGAGACCAAGAAGATCGGCCTCGCCTATGCCAAGGGCATCGGCGGCACCCGCGGCGGCGTGATCGAGACCACGATCGCGGAGGAGACCGAGACCGATCTCTTCGGCGAGCAGGCGGTGCTCTGCGGAGGCGTTTCAGAACTCATCAAGGCGGGCTTCGACACGCTCGTCGAGGCGGGTTATCAGCCGGAAATGGCCTATTTCGAGTGCCTCCACGAGATGAAGCTGATCGTCGACCTCTTCTATCAGGGCGGTCTGGAGTACATGCGCTACAGCGTGTCGAACACCGCCGAATACGGCGACTACACGCGTGGCAAGCGGATCATCACCGACGAGACCCGTGCCGAGATGAAGAAGATCCTCGAGGAGATCCGCTCGGGTGAGTTCGCCCGCGATTGGATCCTCGAGAACCGCGGCGGCGCCGCGATGTTCAAGACGACCCGCCGCCGCGAGCGGGAGCACAAGCTCACGGAGACCGGTCGCGGCCTCCGGAAGATGATGAAGTGGATCGACAGCAAGGAAGTGTGATCCTTCATGACGCCAGAGGAATACGAGGCGCGGAGCCTCTACGAGCAACTCGAGCCGGGCGACCGCGTGGAGGTGATCCATGGGGTGACAGTCGGCTCGTCGCTGAACTGGAGCACGAAGACCGTGGGCAGTGTGCTGCATCGCGAGCGGCGGCGGCACGGGCTTCACTTTCGCAGGAGCGGCGACGACAAGGTCTACAGCGACGTGCTGATCCTGGCCCGTGACGATGGCGAAATCACCACCGTCACGATGGACGAGTACACGCGGCTGCGGCGGGCGTGACGGCTCGGGAAAGCCCGAGACGGGGAGCGGGTGGGTTCCGGGAATGCGGGTGGCAAGCCGTGGGCGTGGTGCGGAGCGGGATGGGGTGGCGGACGTATTCTCCGCGCTCGCGATTGGGGCTGCCTGACGGGAGTCGCAGTCTCCAGATCGTGAGGAGCCGGTCGGAGGCACGCGCAGACGCCGGGGAATCTTTGCGACTCACGATTGATACTCCGTAGGCCAAGCGGGCATCCTGTAGCAAAATCCCCCGGTGGCGAGCATGCCACCGACCGGCGATCCAATCCGGTACCGAATCAATGCCGCCCGTATTCCCAGCGCTCGCGCTTGGGGCTTTCTGACGCCGAAGCACAACTCGCGAACGAATACGGGATCGACTCGAGGCCGCCCGTATTCCCCGTGCTTGCGCTTGGAGCTTTCTGATGGGAGGCCCGCCGTCACGCCACGCGGGCGATGACGCACTTGAGGTATTCACCCTCGAGGCAGCTGGCGCTGACGGGATGATCGGCCGCTGCGCCGCGGCACTCCAGCAACTGGATCGGTCGTCCCGACCGCTGGGCTACGCCGGAGAGCATTTGCAGGAAGTCCTCTCGCGACACCGATCCCGAGCAGGAGCAGGTGACGAGGATGCCGCCTGGTTCGAGGAGGCCGACGGCCACCCGATTGATGCGGTGGTAGGCCCGCAGGGCGTCGTCGACACTCGAGCGGCTGCGAGCAAACTTCGGTGGGTCGAGAATCACCATCCCGAACCGCTCGCCCGCCGCGGCCAAGGCGTCGAGTTTCTCGAAGGCGTCGATCGTGTCGACCGTCACGTTGGCCGCGCCGTTCAAGTCGGCATTCGCGCGGGCAAGCGCCGCGGCCTTGGCACTGGAGTCGACGGCCAGCACGCTGCGGGCGGCGCCGGAGACGGCGCAGGCCACCGCGAAGCCGCCGGAGTAGCAAAACATGTCGAGCACGCGGCGGCCCTGGGCATACCGAGCTGCCGCCTGCCGGTTGTCCCGCTGATCGATGTAGTAGCCCGTCTTCTGTCCCTCGGCGAGATCGACGCCGAACTTCAGACCGTGCTCGTGGACGAAGATTGGGCCGCTCGGTGCCGAGCCGCGGACGACGCGGTCGACGAGCGCGAGGCCCTCAAGCTTCGCGAGCCCCCGCTCCGCACCACGGAGCAGGATACCCTTGGGAGTGACGGTCGATTCCAGCGCGTCGCAGATCGTGTCGAGCCGTTCTGCCATCGCCAGTGCCGTCACCTGCACGGCGAGGTAGTCACCGTAGCGGTCGACGATCAGGCCGGAGAGGTCGTCCCCCTCGCTGTTGATCAGCCGGACGGCGGCGGTGCGGTCATCGAGGCCGAGGACCGTCCGTAAGGCCACGGCCGCGGCGATGCGGCCGCGCCACAGGTCAGCGTCGAGTTTGATGGAGGCGTTGAAGGCATAGAGCCTCACCCGCAGCCGGCTCTGCGAGTTCCAGAGGCCGCGGGCCACGAAGTTGCCATCGTGCGTGGCCAGATCGACCACGTCGCCATCGGCGGGCTGGCCATCGACCTTGAGCACGGCGGAGTCGAGGACCCAGGGGTGGCGGCCGAAGAACGGCCGGGCCCGCTTGGGCTTGAGCACCACGGTCGCCATCGGCAGGCCGGTGACGGGAGCGGTGGGAGAGTGAGTCGTCATGCTCCAACTCTAGCACCACCAGCGTGACACAGTCGTGTCGCTTGTGCGGCTCCGCTTCTGGGAGCCCAATCGGGGGAGCGATGGGGGCTCCGTGAGGGTCGACTCAGGCGTGCACGACCTGCTTCGCCGGCCCGGGCGCGACATGGGGAGCAGGGAGGGCGTCGCTACCGGAATTGGGGATCACGTAGCGGCGGCCGGCTTGGGCGGCCTTCTTCCGCTCGATGCGGTGCACGCTCCAGGCGAACAAGCCGCCGAGAGGTCCCGAGAGCATGGCAGGCATGAGCACGAGGTTGCCCACCAGAGCGACCGTGAGCATCGCGAGCATCATGTGTCCAAACCGCTGTGTCGGACCAAACGGCGACAGCGAGAAGACCGACAGCCCGATGCCGATCACGCCCCAGCTCTGGTACATCGCCCGGGCGCAGCCCTTGTAGGCGAGCATCGTGGCCTGCTTGCGGTCGAGGCCGTCGGCGATGCCGCGGCGAAACCAGAGCATGAAGTGAACGACGTCGTCGACGGTCACGCCGAGAGCCACGCTCGGCGCCATCACGCTGCCGATGTCGATGAACAGGTTGCCCGCATGCATCGATTTCAACAGGGCGTTGCCCCAGCCCATGAAGCCAAACACCACCACCGCAGGAAAAGCCGCCGGTAGCAGGAGCACCAGCCCGGCCGATGTGGCCCGGCAGAGGAGGATCATGACCACGACGATGATCGCGAAGTCGAAGATGAACCCGATCTTGAGGTTTTCGAGGAGGGAATGCTGGGCCTTGTAGACCAGCGGCACGAGCCCTGTGTAGTCGACCGCGATGCCGCTAACGCCATCGCCATCGAGCCGGGTGAGCACTGGATCGATCTTCTTCTGGAGGTCGGCCTTGAAGAGGGCGTAGTCGACCTCCTGGATCGCGCTCACGCGAGCGCTGATCCGCCAGAGTTCCTGCTGCCGGGGGAATCCTGCGGAGTCGGCGACCTTCGCCTCACGCAGGTAGTCGCCGGCCAGGAAATCGTCGCGGTGCCGCACCAGAGCTTTGTTGAGCGTGCTGCGGGCGAGCTTGGCCCGCAGTCCCTCGCCCGCACTGCCGCCCTCGAGGTTACGGCCGAACGTGACGGTCGACAACGAGCTGCCCACCGCGTCGAGGCTGCCGATCTCCCGCTGAATCTCGTCGACCAGTTCCATCCGTTCAAGAAAGTTGAGCGGACATTTCTCGTCGATGCGCACGAGGATTTCCATGGGCACCAAGGGGCCCAGATGGCTCTCGAGCCAGGCATAGTCGGTACGGATCTGGGCCTTCCGCGAGAAGAGCCGCATCAACTGCACGCTACTCTCGACCTGCGTCATGCCGTAGCCCACGACCGCCATCACGATGAGGCAGACGGCAGTCGCGAGGGCATGATGCTGGGTGATCCATTGGCCCGCCGCCCACCACCGGCTCGACTCGACCGGCTTCCAACCGACCGAGTTTTCGTCGCCGGCGAGCATCCCTACCTTGAGTTTCGGTGGGAAGAGTTCGAGCGCCGCCGGCATGAACGTGACGAGGATCAGGAAGCTCACCACGACGCCTATGGCCGAGAAGATACCGAACATGCGAATCGGCACCAGTTCGCTGACCGCGAGCGTGGCGAGGCCGATGGCGGTCGTGCCCGTCGCGAGGGAGAGCGGCAAGAGCGCGTGGTGCACGGCACGGCCGGCGGCGCCTTCCTGCACACCCGTCTCCGCAAGCTGGTCGCGGTAGTAGTTGGCCAGATGGATCGCGCCCGAAGTGGTCGCGACGTAGACCAGCGACGGCATCGTGAGCAGGATGGCGTCAACTGGAAAGCCCGAATACCAGACGACGGCCAGGCTCGCGAACATGCTGTAGACGCCTGAGGCAATCACCATTGCCACGAGTGTCTTGCTCTTGAGGCTCCACCAACTGACGATACCGCCGACGACGAGCGACAGGCCGAAGAGGATCGTGACGCTCGTCTGTCCGGCCTTGTCGATCGAGACGTTGTCGACCGGCGGGCCGCCCATGTGCAGGCCCGCGTCCGGGATCCCGCATTCGGTGACGGCGACCTTCCGGATCTCGTCGATTGCGCCGTGGAGATTCGCCCGGGCGGCATCGGCCAGGGTGAGCACGAGGCAGGTCTTCCGCTGGTCGAGGTCGTCCCCGTCCGCTCCAGCCTCCACCCCCGGCGGCGGCGGACCGATCAGGGCCCCGGTCAGGCGGGCGATCGCCTCCTCGCGACCCAGATTGAGGGGATCCTGGCCCATCCGCTCGACGGCCCTGGGGCCGGTCTGGGCGGTTTTGTAGTAGAGCGGCCGATCGATCCGCGAGGCTTCCTCCGGGGGCGGGAGCAGTTTTTTGGCCAGCATCTCCAGCCGGGGGTCGGCCATCGTGCAGCCTTCCCAACTGACGAGGATGAACTCCTCGCCCTGGAAGTTTTGGCGGAAAAAACGGTACGTCTGGGTTTCCGGGTATTCCGCCGGCAGCCAGCCTTTGACGTCGTTGCGGTTGTTGCTCTTGGCCTTGATGGCCCCGATCACCACCAAGGGCATCAGGAAGACCAGAACGGCCATGATCCCGATGCTGTGCCGCTGGTAGAAGTTTGACCGCTGGTGAGACATCATGCCTTCCGGGGCGTTCTGTCGGACGATTTCCAAGCGCCGAGCCTCTCAACCCTACAGGTGTTTGGCGGGACAGTCCAGATCGTTCTGGCCTTTTGCGTTCCTTTTTTTCTCGCCCCTGCATGACCTAAGTGGTTTCCTGGGAACAGGTTCCGTCTGCCTTACATTTCCCGTAGGCGGAACAGACCCACCACCCGCATACCCATTGCTCGCGCTCCGGGCTTCCTGGCGCCAAAGGCGTCACGCATCCGAAGCCGAAGGCGCCCGGGCCTCTGGATGGTCGCCGGTACTCTTTTGCCCGGCGGTCTTGTGAGAGCCGTCGCAAAAAGGCTTGGTCGCCGTCTGGCCGCAGCGGCAGAGGGCTACGGCCCGCTTGTGGTCGGGTAGCGGGAGTTCGCGCCCCTCATGGTCGGTTACCCGCAGCCGCAGGCCCCCCTCGGCTGGCATCTCGACGACCAGCGGACCGTGCTGGCGACAGCGGATCGTCACGCACCCGGGAACCGAGTACGCCCTGCCCTGAGCTGCATCGTCGGCGGGCTGTTCGGAAGCGGTCATTCCTCGAGATCGCTTGGAGTGGGAGAGGTTTTGGCCGCTGCGGGGGCGGCTGGCAACTGTTCGTCGTCGGCGACGATCCGGATGACGAGGCGGCGGATGGTGTCGTCGGCCAGGCGGCGGAGTTCAGATTGTTTATGAGCCAGCCGGTCGCTGGCGTCCGCGCCGAAATCGACCGCACGGGCGGCCTGTGCCAGGGCCAACGACTTGTCCGCCTCTGGCAGCCGCACCCCGCCCTCCGCCAGTCCGCCGAGGGCAGCCTTGAAGGCCTCGATTGCCGGGGCGGCCGCTGCCACTTCGAGCCAGTTCTCTTCGAGAGCCGCCGCCGCTTCGCCGCGGCCACTGCCGAGGCCACTCTTTTCGAGGAGCCTCGCCAGCGTCGCCCGCCCCCGCGGTCCATCGACCATCACCACGAGCTCGTCGACCGCCGCCGCAGCCGCTTCGGCCCGAGCACGCCCCCCCGCAGCCATCCCAGGAGCCATCCCAGCACCAGAAGCAGCCGCCTTACCTGCTTTTATTTCGGCCACTCCAGCAACCATCCCAGCACCAGCACCAGCCTCCTTACCTTTATCTGCTATTTCGGAACCAGTAGGCCAGAGCACGTCATCACGCTCCGAGATCGCCTGCGTATCGCGTGTGGGCGCGCCGTCTGGCGCCATGGCGACCTCGCGGCCACCCTGTCGCGGGAGGAGGTTGAGCCCAGCCGCCACGAGCACCCCGGCCGCGAGCGATGCCAGCATCGCCAGCCACGTCCAAGGCGGCCGATGCTGCTGCCGTTCGGCGCTGGTCACATCATCGCGGGCCTCCTCGATTTCTTGGGCAATCCGCTCGGCCTCGAGCCTTTGCCACTCCGCCTCGACAGCTGGATCGTCCCCCGCACCGACCGGCGACTCGCTGGCCACCGCCTCCATCACCGTCCGCACAAACCCAGCGGGCGGTTGAGCGGCCTCGACTTCTGCGACGGTGGCCTTCAGCAACCGCAGGTCGTCGACGAATCGGGTCAACTCCGGAGAAGCCGCCACGGCCCGGGCCACGAGGTCTGCGTCGCTTGCCACGAGGCGACCGTCGATCCATTCGCTGATCCGTGGATCGTCGAACGCGAGTAGGGACGCTGGATGTTCCGGTGTCGGACGGTTCACGATGGTCGCCTTATTCGGTCGCGAGCAGGGAGCGAAGTTGCGTGCGGCCGCGGTGGAGCCGGCTGCGGACGGTGCCGATTGGGATGTCGAGCGCGGTGGCGATCTCCTCGTACGATTCGCCCTGCATGTCGGAGAGCACGACCACCTTGCGATACCGTTCGTCGAGTTGAGCGAGGGCCGCCTTGACGCGGGTCCGGAGTTCGGCCTGCTCCAGCCGGGCGCCGACATGGAGCAGTGGGGCGTACGGTTCGTGGGCCGCCCCGCCGTCCCGTCCTGGCGCGTCGAGCGACGCCACAGGCCGTCGCCGCCGGGCTGCCGTCGCCGCCTGGTTGCAGGCAATGGCATGCAGCCAGGTTGAGAACCTGCTGTCGTGGCGAAACGAAGCGAGGTGGCGGTAGGCCGATACAAAGGTCTCCTGCGCGAGGTCACGGGCCTGCTCGGCGCAGCCCGAGAGCCTTTCAAGCATGGCGAGAATCCGCGCGTGGTGTCGCTCGACGAGACTCGCAAACGCATCGCGTTCGCCTGCCATCGCCCGGACCACGAGGTCGTGGTCGATGACGGCGTCATCCGATGTGGTGTGCGGGTTGGCGGTGCCGTTGACCACGTGCCGAATCCAAACTAATAAGAAGCTGATTGATAAGACGCTGGTCACGTCAGGAAAGTTCCCGACGGCCAGCAGAGCTTCAATGTCACCGCTGTCGGGGCCGCCGTCAAAGGCCGGCGGCCGCACGCGGTCGCACGGGCTGTCGTGCGAGCCACCACCAGAGCACCGCGGCCAGCGCGAGGAGGCCGAGGGAGATCAGTTGCGAGATCGAAAGCGGCGTGCCGAGGGCCGGTGGCTCGTCAACGCGGATCATCTCGAGCAGGATCCGCGAGATCGGATGGAGCGTGAGCACCAGCGCGAAGACCTCGCCATCGCGGCGGGCCAGCGGCGTGAACAGGACGGCGAGGGCGGCGAGGAGCGCCGCGTCGAATGCGGCGTAGAGCTGCGCCGGATGGATCGGCAGGCTGCCCCCCAGCAGGTCGGGATGATGCTCCGCCGGGGGCGAACCCGCGGGAAACTGCACGGCCCAGGGGAGGTCGCAGGGACCGCCGTAGCAGCAGCCGTTGAGAAAGCAGCCGAGGCGTCCGATGGCGAGCCCAAGGAGGAGTCCGGGCGCGATGCAGTCACCGATTTTTGCGAGCGACAGTCCGCGGCGAGACGCGAACCGCCAGGCGGCGATGGCCGCGGTAGGGAGCGACCCGAAGACGACGAGGCCCCCCGCGGCAATGTTCACGACGGCAGCAAGCGACTCCGTGAGGCTCATCCCCGGACGAAAAAACTGTTCGCGGTATTCCAGCACGTAAAACAGCCGGGCCCCAACAAGTCCCCAGATGAAGATGTCGGTGCCGAGCGCCAGGAGCGTGTCGGAGTCGAGGCCCACTGCCCGCCCGCGGACGATCGAGAGCCACGTGGCCGCCGCTGCCGCCACGAGCAGCATCACGCCATAGCCGCGGATGGGGATGCCCGCCCCGTCGTCGAGCGCGGGCATCACCCAGAGGATCAGTGCCCCCACGACGAGCAGTGGCAGGGCGAGCGCTGTGGCAGCCTGCCGCATGCCGTGCTGAGCCGCCGCCCAGGCGAATCCAGCGCCGCCGAACACAGCCCACGCCATGAGCAGGAGACCGAGGCCAAAGAGCGGCAGGCCTGTGCCGCCGACTTCCAAGTGCGCCGGGATGTGGAAGAGCGTCGACTGCATCTGGGCTCCTGTCAGCCGGTACCACGGCGGGGCGGCAACTGGCGATTGTCGATCAGCCGCGTGCTGCCCAGACGGCCCGCGACCAGCGCCACGGCGGTAGCGGCGCCGGCGAGCGGCTCCAGCGACTCGCTGTCGACGACCGCGGCGTAGTCAACGGTGACACCCCGCGATCCGAGATGGTCGCGCATTGCGCGCTCGAGCGCAGTGGGCCCGTCGCCGGCGATCCACATCTGCTCGGCGAGTGCAAGGCTTTCGGCCAGCGCGGTCGCCCGGCTGCGGTCCGCGGGCGAAAGATAGGCGTTGCGGGAGCTCATCGCCAGGCCATCGGGCTCGCGAACGGTGGGGCAGACGGCGACCTCGATCGGCAGGCCGAGATCGCGAACCATCCGCTTCACCACGAGCGTCTGTTGCCAGTCCTTCGCCCCGAAGTAGGCGACGTCGGCGGGGACGGCGAGGAACAGCCGGCAGACGACCGTTGCCACGCCGGAGAAGTGCCCTGGTCGAATCTCCCCCTCGAAGCGGCGTGCGGGGCCGTCGATCATGATCCGCGTGGCCCAGTCCGGCGGATAGATGCTCTCGGCCTCGGGCGCGAAGATCCAGCGGACGTGTCGATCCCGCAGTGTCTCCGCATCGGCCTCGAGCGTCCGCGGGTAATCAGCGTAGTCTTCGTGCGGACCGAACTGCGTGGGGTTCACGAAGATCGACACGGCGACGTCGTCGCATTCGGCCGCGGCCCGATCGACGAGGCTCACGTGCCCGGCATGCAGGGCCCCCATCGTCGGCACAAACCCGATCCGCCGTCCCGCGGCGCGGGCGGTGAGGATTTCCGCCCGCATCGCTGCCGGCTCGGCGATCACGCGGGCCGTCGCGGGCCGCTCCCCAGTCGTGCCAGCCATCAAAGCATCGCCTCGACGGCTGCGGTCGCCTCGGCAATCGCCTGGCCGAGGTCGCTGGCGTCGACCGTGATCACGGCCTTGGGAGACCGTGGGCCACGGCCGTCCAGGCAGCGCAGGCGGCGGGCGAGCCGGCCTTGAAACATCACCAGCGCGGCGGCGCGGTCGCAGTCAGACACGTCAGCCATGCGCACGGCCAGATCACCAAACACGTTGGTGTGGAGATGGGAATGGCGGCTGCGAAATGCGATCCGTTCGGTGAGCGCGGCCTGATCGGCCACGAGCATGATCGCGACCTGCGGGGCGACAATGCCGTCGGCTTGACTGGTGAAGTCGGCCTCGAACCCCGCGAGGTCGGCGGGCTCAAGGTCGTCCGCCGCCGTGAGGGCGAGTTCGTCAAACCAATAGTCGGCGATGACGGGAT
Source organism: Planctomicrobium piriforme (assembly GCA_945869735.1). Lineage (GTDB taxonomy): Bacteria > Planctomycetota > Planctomycetia > Pirellulales > UBA1268 > QWPN01. The sequence goes on along the minus strand of CAMBPQ010000005.1, from coordinate 6,939 downwards.
GCGGGTCGTCGTCCCAGCTGGCCCGGTCCAGCGGCTCGGCCCACGCCGCCAGCATTTTTCGCCAACGCATCGCCGCGCCACCGGCAGGCAGCCCAGCCTCGGCTCGCGTTGGGAGCGGGAGTGGTGCGGGGGCGTGGATCACGCGGCCCATCACCGCGTCGGCCACGGCGGCAGCGACCTCCGGTGCGCCGCTGCCCGGCACACCCACGACGGCGATCAAGGGATGCGTGGCGGAGATGTTGTCGAGCAATTCACCGACGGTGCAGCCCGCGGGCGGGTAGGCGAGCTCCGCGGCAATTTCGGCGGAGGGCTCCAGCACGAACCGCCGCGTCGCCATCCGTGGATGCGGGACGGTGAGTTCGGTCGTCTCCAGCACGAGGTCGTCGTAGAGCAACAAATCGAGGTCGATCGTCCGCTCGCCCCAGCGGTCGTGGCGCTCGCGATGGAGCGTGTTCTCGACGGCGGCGAGCATCTCGAGCACGGCGTGGGGCGAGAGCTCGGTCTCGATCAGGCATGCCCCATTGAGAAACGCCAATTGGCCGGCCGGGCCACCGACAGGACGCGTCTCGCGATAGCGGCTCGCTGCGAGAAACGTCACCCCCGGCATGAAGCGGAGCAGCTCCAGAGCCCGGTCCAGTTGCTCGCGCCGCTTACCGAGGTTCGAGCCGCATCCGATGAGGCATCGTGCCATGGCGTTTCCCGTGAACGTTCCGAGTCACCGGATTCTACCGCCCTGGCAACTCCCGCAGGCAAACCCCGGCGGAAGAGGCCCGAGAGCAGTTCCGCCAGGGAAATACGATCAATAAAAACGGGGGGGACATCCAGGCCACGACCAAGGTCGTCGACTGTCGATCCCTCAAGTCGTCGCCCCCCAGTTCGTCATTGTTCGTGATTGTTCGTGATTGACCTCGCCGGCCCTCGTCAATGTGGTCGTCGTGCGGGTCACGTCCGCGGGCATCACGATGGGCTGATTCTGTGGAGCATGCGCATCTTGTCAAGGACACACGAGACGATGACACGCGTATGGCACTCAGGGCCGTGAAAATCGATGATTGACACATAAAAATTTTTCGTGCCAGCAGTGCAAGCATTGTCGGCGCGGCACGAAGATGGTGTGCTGGGAGGGTCGATCGTCGAGAGACAGCGCAGGATCCGCGTCATGATGGGTTTTTTTGGCACTTCACCGGCTGCAGGAGGCGAATCCAACGACGGCGTGCCGTCGCGCGAAGACCTTGCCCGGTCCGAGTGCGACGTCGCACCGGGTGACGACGCAGAGGCTTTTTTTCCTGAGGATTCCGCCGCTGACTCAGATGCCTCCGGCGACGGCGAGAGTTACTGGAGCCTGTCGCGGACGCCGCTGACGAGCCTCGTTTTTACGCTGCCGCTCGTGCTGGCCTACGAAGGGGGCGTGCTGCTCCTTGGCCGTGGAACGCCGCGCAATGGGGCCGACGTGTGGCTCCGGCAGTCGCTTGATGCCCTCGGTTTTGGCGCGTATTTTCTCCTCCCGGTGCTCACGGTGGTGGGTCTGCTCGCCTGGCATCACATTGAGCACGACAGGTGGCGGTTCAGCCCCGCTGTGCTTGCGGGAATGGCCGTCGAATGCGTGGCCTGGGCCGCCGCTCTGATCGGCGTGGCGAGGCTCCAAGACCGCTTCTGGCCATTGGCCGCCGGGGGCGGCGGGGAGAGCGTTTTCCTGCGTCTGGTATCCTTTTGTGGTGCCGGCCTCTATGAGGAGGTGCTGTTTCGGCTGCTGCTCCTGCCGGCGCTCGTGTGGGCCTGCGAACGGATCGGATCTTCAGCCGCCGCGGCCGCCTTCTGGGCACTCGTCGGCTCAAGCCTCCTGTTCAGTCTCGCGCACTATGTCGGTCCGCTGGGCGACACGTTCGCCATCTACAGCTTCACGTTTCGTTTCCTGGCCGGGCTGTTCTTCGCGGTGCTCTTCATGGCCCGGGGGTTTGGTATCGCCGCCGTCACGCACGCGATCTACGACATCCTCGTCGGACTGCTCTAAAAAAAAGTCGGCCACTATTCGGCGTGGTTGTCGCGGCAGCGAATTCGTATAATCGCAAGTGTTGAGGCGGGTGATGAGTCGCGGCCGCACGGTATGTCGTGTGGCAAATCACTGGCCCGGAGACCTGACGTCGTGATTTCCCTTCGCCCCAAGGTGGCCGAGTTGGTCTTCCAACTCTATGGCCGCGTGCTCCATCCGGAACTCTTCGAGATCCGTGCCCAGCGTGCGATCGAGCGGGGCACCTATTCGGCGACCATTGCGATCACCACCGCCGGCCATCTTGTCACGTGGCGGAAGGACGGGCTGACGCTCACTGAGGTGGCTACCAGCATGACCCAGCCTCTCCCGCAGAAGCGGCGGCTCCTGTCGCATCGCATCGCAGGCGAGCGGAGCGACCGGATGGAATGCCGCGGTGGCGCCTGCTATCAGACCTGCTTCCAACTCGAAACGGTCCAGCCCGAGGTGTTTTGGGGTTTCCAGCAGGAGCTCGTCGAGGCGGGATCGAAGCGGGGCCTCCTTCATCGTTTTGAGTCGACTGGCCGGGTGGCTCTGGGTGCCCTGAGTTGGATCGACGTGGAGACGCGGCCCCGCAGTCTGATCGTGCAGGCGTTTCACACATTTCCCGACGACATGGCGATCGTGAAAAGCCAGTCCGTGTTCGACACCCCGTGATCGCCTTATCTGCCGCCCGGCACCACGCCCTTCCCCCCTTCACCTCCCCGGTTCCCGATGCCCAAGTCCAAGGCCGCCACCGCCGACGTCCGCAAGCCCCGCGTGCTGATCGCCGACGACAACGAGCCGAATCGCGAGTTGCTTGAGGTCTATCTCTCCGACCTCGACTGCGAGATGGCCGCCGCCGTCGACGGTGCCGACACGCTCGAGAAGGTAGCGGCGTTCAAGCCCGACGTCCTCCTGCTCGACGTGATGATGCCGAAGCTTTCCGGCTTCGAGGTCTGCCAGCGGCTGAAGTCGGATCCCGCCACGAGCCCGATCATGATCCTGATGGTCACGGCGCTTGGCGAACTCGGCGACATCGAACGGGCGGTCGAGGCGGGCACCGACGATTTTCTGTCGAAGCCGGTCAACCGTGTGGAACTCGTGAAACGGGTCGAAAACATGCTCAAACTCCGGCATGTGAGCGACGAGTTGGAGCGGCTGCGAAGCTATATCCGCACCATGGACGACGATCAGCCGCCGCGGCGATCGTGACCGCTGTTAGCCGCCGGTCCGCTCGAGTCCCACGTGGTTGAGCACGCGGACGGTAGCAGGCGACTTGTTGAGCACGTAGAAGTGAATGCCGGGCACACCGCCGGCGATCAGCTCTTCCACCTGTCGGGCCGCATAGTTCACGCCCACTTCGAACTGCGCCACCTCGTCGTCGCCGGCCGCCTCGAAGGGGCCGGTGAAGGCCTCCGGTAGCCGCGCCTTGCACAGGCTGGCGATGCGTCGGACCTGCGCGTAGTTGGTGACCGGCATCACGCCTGGCACGATCGGTGTCGTGATGCCCAGAGCACCGCAGCGGTCGCGGAAGCGAAAGTAGTCGGCGTTGTCATAAAACAGTTGCGTCACAACCACGTCGCCGCCGGCTTCGCACTTCCGCTTGAGGTTCTCAAGATCGTCATCAGGGCTCACAGCCTCCTGATGTGTCTCGGGATAGCCCGCCACCAGGATGCCGAGCTCGGGAAACTCAGCGCGAATCAGCGAGACCAGTTCCGAGGCGTACCGCAGGCCCCCGTCAACGGGCGTGAATGCCGTCTCGCCCTTGGGTGGATCGCCCCGCAGCGCGACGATCGCTGTCACACCGATTTGTCGTGCTTCGCGAAGATAGTCGCGGAGTTCGTCGATGGAACTGCCCACGCACGTCAGGTGGCTGGCGACCGGGATGTCGTGCCGCGCCCTGACGCCCTTGAGTACGTCGAGGGTGGTGCCGCGCGTCGAACCACCCGCGCCGTACGTGCAGGTAATCAGCACCGGTTCGAAGTCCATGAGCTCGGAGACCGTCTGCCACATGACGGCTTCCGACTCAGCGCTCTTCGGAGGAAAGAGTTCGAAGGACAGGCCAAACCGTCCGGCTGTATAGTCGTCCGTGATCGACACGATGGAGCGCTGCCTCTGGGCCGAAGGAACGATTGATAGGATGACACCGGCATTCTAGCCACCGGTCGCCCGCCGCCGAACACCTCCCGGCGGCGTCAGGCCAGGGCCTCGAGCAGGCCGCGGTCGGCGTCGAGCATCGACAGGCCGCGGCGGGCCATCATTCGTTCGAGGACCGTGGCCACCTGGGCCGGGGTCGACCGTGTGCCAGCCTCGCCGCCGATGAGTTGGTTGGTGAAGGCGACGACCTGTTCCGGAACAGCGCCGCCGACGGTGGCGGCCATGCCGATCCGGGCACCGCACGGAATCGAGGAGTTGACGCCGCTTTTCACGAAATCGCCAATCATGGCCCCGAGGAACTGCCGGCCCGTGTGGATCGTCAGCCGGCTGCCGTCGGGCCCAAGCCCATGCAGCCGCACCGGGCCGTAGGTTGCCTTGAGATTGCTCGTGATCGTGCCGGCGGCGAGATTCACCCAGCTACCGATGTGACTGTGGCCAAGAAATCCATCGTGCGGCTTGTTGGAGAAGGACTCCATCACGGTCGCCTCGACTTCACCGCCGACGCGGCACTCGCGGCCGATGGCCGTGCCCGCGCGAATCCAGGCGTGCGGATTCACGCGGGCCCCGGGGCCGATCCAGACGGGCCCATCAAGGCAGACGAAGGGGCCGATCTCGGCGCCCTCGGCCACCACGACCGGACCCTGACGCACGATGACCTGGTCGGCGATGCGGGAGGTTTCCGCGGCGAAGAGTCCGGGCAACACTTCGCGAAAGTTGCCTGAGTCAATCCGCATGCTGAGGCTGCCCGCGAGGGCCTGCTCGTGTGCCGACACGACATCGTGCGGTTCATTGAGCATGTGAAGCGCGGCGCCTGCCTCCGGCAGTTCGAGCGCTTCGAGCATCTGGCAGGCGGCTGGGCCGTCGGTGGGCAGGTGTTCGTGGTCGACCGGATCGCTGTCACGGTGGAGGACGGCTGCGGCGATCGCAGTGCCGCTTCGCACGACGCAGCGGCGGCCCGCATCGACGAGCATCCGGAGCGTGGCGAGGTTGTCGCGGTCGGGCACGACGCGGGCGTTGACAACGAGCAGGACCTCGCCGTGCCGTGAGGCGGGCGGCGGCACGGTGCCGGTGTCGGCGTGTCCGCCCCAGACGGCGATCCGCCGGTCGTCGAGGGCGGCGAGATAGCTGGCGAGATGCGGCCGTGGCGCCCGCCGCACGGTGCCGAAGCGGCCGAGTGCCTCGACGAGCGTCAGGGTGCCGATCGTGAGGTCGCAGATGGGCCGGGCAGCGGCGAGCACGCCGAGTGTGTCTGCAGTCCGGTCCTCGAAAACGATGGTGAGCATGATCGTTACGGTAGCATCGCCGGGCTGGGTGCGGGAAATGGCAGGCGGGGTCGCGACCGCTGGAAAACACCGGCCCGAAGCCGTAGTCTCGTGATGATGACGCCTTCACGAGCCGGAGTGGCGGAATGGCAGACGCGGCGGACTCAAAATCCGTTGCCCGCAAGGGCGTGTGGGTTCAAGTCCCACCTCCGGCACTTCTGAAAAACACCTCCCGTCGCGATCGGATAACATCAAGCGTTCGGTTTCCAGGTGCGACTCGGAGGCTCATTCATGATTCGCGGGGTCAAGTTCCTGTTCGACGAGCATGGTCACAAGACCGCCGTGATGATCGATCTCCGGCAAGGGAGCGGCCTTTGGGAAGACATCCTTGATGTTGCCACCGCCAGGTCGCGGGAGCGCGAGCCAAGTCAGAGTTGGGCGACGGTCCGATCCCGACTGGAGAAGGTCGGCCGCCTGAAGAAGGGCCGTCGCCGTGCATGAGGTGCGGATCGGAAGGCCCGCCGTCAAGGAACTCGAGGCACTGCCCGACCAGATCATCGACCGTGTCGCTGCGAAGGTCGACTCGCTTTGCACGCAGCCACGACCGACTGGTTGCAAGAAATTGCGGGGTGGCGATGAACTGTGGTGGGTTCGAGTCGGTGACTACCGGATCATTTACGCGATCGACGACACGCAGTTGATCGTCGAGATTCGAGTCATCCGCCACCGCAAGGATGCCTACGGTCCGACGTGACCAGTGACCAGCACTCAAGAAATCAAAAGTTGCCGGCCATTTGCCAAAGGACAGGTCGGCCAATGGCACTTTGGCAAGCGTCGGCCGAGCGGGACGGATCACGAGGAGCAACAGCCGGAACCGGTCGGGCTGGATGCGGACCGATTGTGGAGGTTCCGAGGAGCGTCCTATCCATGCTCAAGGCCAGATTTGTCTCGTCAGCGCAGACCGGTCTTGAAACCGCCCTTCTCACGGGCCGTCCGCACCGTGACATGGGATCCCGTCAGAGGCTGCGAATGTCGATCACGGGCAGTTCGTCTATCTGTCGCCTGAAAGATTGCCCGGTCGTCGTGGACCTGCACGAGCTCTCCCCAGTCGGCGGGTGGCCCGCGGGCAGGAGACACGGGCGGCGGCGCTGCCGTACGCGGGCGAAGCCATCCTGGCCTTCGCCAGCTTGCGAATCTCCGCTTCGAAGTGAGCCGGCTCCTGCCGGCGGTGGGTTGGTGATTCGGCCCCGGATCGGTGATGAACGCGATCAGCCGGATGTCGCCACCACACCCCGGGTACGCAAAAGGAAACTCCTCCCCCACCCGTGCCATCAGTTTGGCCTTTGGCGTCGGGAGGTGTCGCGGGAGCGCGGTTTGCCGCATGAGTCGCAGCCGTCGCCGGTGGCATGTCCGCCGACCGCATGCCCACCGGTCGCGGCATCTCGCCGCTTGCCGACATTCCCTTTTGTCATGCGCCGTGACGGCGGACCTGAGCTTGTGATTCGGGGCGAA
>CAMBPQ010000004.1 GCA_945869735.1 Planctomicrobium piriforme | reverse complement strand
ACATCTGGATGACGTGGAGCGATCACGTGGCAAGCCAGGAGACGAGGTGAGAGGGTCGGCGAACGCTCGAGGAGCGCCGGGCCGCTGCGGCGATAGAGCGACGAGACTTTTGCCGCCCTCGAGCCGGCGATACACCAGAGTCGGAGGCGGTTGAGACCGTAGTCCAAGCCTGTTCGGCATGGGCCGGGGTTGGCCCTGCCACTGGAGCCGGACGCTTGCTGCGGCCTTCCTGGCCTTCGCTCGCTCCGTGCTGGCCGCGCTTCGCCATCCTGGCTCCGCTTGCCAGCACGGCCGGCTTCAGTGGCAGGGCCAACCCCTTGCGGCGTCCTTGGTTGGGAAGGCAGCGGCATGCGCGGGAAATTAACGGGAAAATACACCTTCAAAAAATCCGTGTGACACGGCGGGCGGCGGCGGCAACAGATGGAGTGAGGCAAAACGGCGGCGGCGAGGTGCCGGCGCAGGGGACGCATGGGACGTGGCGAATGGACGTGCTCGACCAACTGGCTGATGTCGCGGTGCCGCCGGTGCCGGCCCGGCGGACGTTCGCGGCGGGCGTGCGGCGGAAGCTGAACCCGCGGCTGCTGGTCGTCCATGTGATCGAGTTCGCCCTCGGCGCGACGGGCTGGGCGGTCGTGCACATGGCAGCGGCCCTGCTCGCCGCCTTGCAATACACAGTGACGGGCTCGTGGCCGAAAGACACGAGATACGGAGAGACGCGCGGCGACGCGCGATAAGACAACACATACACCGGCACGGCTGCCGGCGCGGCGGGTTGGGTTGCGGGCCAACGAGATAATTCCCGCAGGGGTCGCCGTGATCGTCCATGAGGGACGGTTGCGGTAACGGAGGAGCATGAGATGACGGACATCGTGGTATTCGGACAGACGGCTGCTGAGACGGCTCGCGAGACGGTGAACGTGTCGCGGCAGGCACTGGTGGACAGTTTCACGCAGGCGTGGAGCCAGGTGATCCTGATTGCTCCGAAACTGGTGGCGATGGTGGCGGTGCTCGTCGTGGGCTACGTACTGGCCCGCTGGATCGGCGGCCTGATTGCTGTGATCAGCGAGAAGATCGGCCTGCAGACGGCGGCCGAGAAGAGCGGCCTGGCGCAGAGCATGCACGACGTGGGCATCCGCCGGGAGGTACCGGCGATTGTCGGCGGCCTGACGTTCTGGTTGCTGATGAGCGTGTTTGTGATGGCGGCGTTTAGCATCCTCGGCTTGGAGAGCGTCTCGCTCGCCATGAAAGAGGTCGTGAACTACATCCCGAAGGTGCTCGTGGCGACCGTGGTGGTGGTGGTGGGCCTGCTGGCGGCGACCTTCGTCCGTGGCGTGGTGGCGACGAGTGCCGACCGCGTCGGACTGTCGTACGCCGAGTATCTGGCTGGTGGCTGCTACTGGGTGCTTTCGATCCTGACCTTCATCGCCGCGTTCAACCAGTTGGGGATCCAGTTTGCCCTGCTCGAGAAACTGATTCTGATCGGCTCGGCTGGCCTCGCAGCAGGTTTCGCGCTCGCCTTCGGCCTCGGCGGTCGCGACGTGATGTCGGGCATTCTATCGGGCTACTACGTTCGCCAGCGTCTCCAGGCGGGAGACACGGTGAGCGTGGCCGGTTTGGAGGGCACGGTCCGTGAAGTGGGACCGGTGGCCACGATCATCGAGTGCCGTGACAACGGCCTCCTGTCGCGGCACTCGGTGCCCAACTCGAAGATGCTGCAGGAGGCGGTGCGTTGATCATTGACCGCGACCGTGCCTCAACGTTGGCCGGCGCGACACCAAAGGCGTGACGGGCCCAAAGAGGGGCCGACGCATGAGACCGGCGGGCCCGTGGTGCGAAAGCGCCGCGGGCCCGCGGCACGTTGGCACCCCTATCAGGATCGCCTATCCTGCTGGGCATGAAACCCACGCTCCTGATCCTCGCCGCCGGCATGGGCAGCCGGTATGGCGGCCTCAAGCAGATCGACCCGATGGGCCCGGCGGGCGAGACGATCCTCGACTATTCGGTGTTCGATGCCGCTCGGGCGGGGTTCGGCAGGGTCGTGTTCGTGATCCGACCAGACTTCGAACGTGACTTTCGCGAGCGGGTCCTGAGCCGGTTCACCAGCCGAATCGATGCCGACTGTGTCTTTCAGACGCTCGACATGCTGCCCGCGGGTTTCCCACTGCCCGCAGGCCGCACGAAGCCCTGGGGCACGACCCACGCGATCCTCTGTGGCAAGGCCGCCATCACCACCCCGTTCGCCATGATCAACGCCGACGATTTCTACGGCCGCGATTCCTTTGCCGTGCTGGGCCGGCGGTTGGCGACCCTGCCGGTCGACTCGTCGGCCTACTGCATGGTCGGCTTCACGCTCAACAACACGCTCTCCGATCACGGCACGGTGGCGCGGGGCGTGTGTCAGACCGACGACCGGGGCTTCCTCACCGACATTCGGGAACTGACGCAGGTCCGCCGGACAGCCGACGGCGCCGAGGATGATGGCCCGGGCAGCGTCACCGTGCTCACGGGCAGGGAACCCGTGTCGATGAACATGTGGGGCTTCACGCCGCACGTGTTCGGCCAACTCGAAGGCTGCTTCCGCGATTTTCTTGCCACGCACGGCTCCGAGCAGAAGAGCGAGTGTTACATCCCGATGTCGGTCGGCCAACTGGTGAAGTCGGGACTTGCGACCTGCGAAGTGCTGCGCACGACCGCGACCTGGTTCGGCGCCACCTACAGTGAAGATAAGGCCGTCGTGCAGCGGAGCATCGCGGCGCTGGTGGAGGCCGGGGAGTATCCGGCGAACCTCTGGGCGTGACATGCTGCGGGGCCGCAGGTCACTGCCTGATGAGCACCCGTGCGCCGGGGCCGAGGATATCGAGGAGTTCATCGAGATCGCGGACTGACACGACGAGACTCGTGGCCGGTGAGTTGTCGCTGACCACGCCCGGATCCTCGGCGGCTTCGATGACGAGTCCCTCGCCCAGTAGGATCGATGGCTTGGTGGACGATGGGTCGGGGCTCGTGGCCGCCACGGCCTGCACGTCGCGGCCGGGGCCGCGACGCACGTCGACGACCGGGATCGAGCCGCCTACGCGGCCTTGGAACTGGCGACCGACCACCACGGGAAAGCTCCCCGCGTAGTTGCCGCCGAGCTGGAGGCTCAGCCGCCGCCGTGAGATGCTCACCACGGCGTCGAACGGGCCCCGGATGACCTTCACGTGTTCGCCCGCAGTGAGCCGCTGCGGTTCCACGATGCCGTTGATCTTGCCGAGGAGTTGCCACGACACGCCGAGCGGGGCGGCGATCAGCGGAAGCGTCTCACCGACCGCGACGACGTGCGGCGGGAGGAGCAGATCCTGCTGCGAATAGACGACGGTCCCCGCGAGTTGGCCGAGCAGGTCCTCGAGACGCTGGCTCTCCTCGAGACCGAGCGATGGATCGTCGTACCACACGGAGAGCGCGGCGAGCGCTTCGGCGTAGCGGCCAGCGCCGAGTTTTTCATGGGCGTCTGCCCACGCCGTCGCGAAGGCGGCCGATGAGACTTGCGCGGTGGACGGTGGCGGCGTGAGCGTGTCCGGAGGCATGGCTGCCGGCGTGAATGGTGGCGTTGTCGAGAGCGTCGCAAACCTGTCGGGACGATCGATCGCGTTGCCTGGAGCAACAGCGTCGGGTGTCACCGCCCCTGGGGGAGCCTGCAAGGGCGGCGGTGCCGATTCAGCGGTGAGGTAGGTGGGGGCTGCCGGCGACATCCTGGCCGGTTCGTCGGCTGCCGCGGCACCAAGCGCCGCACCGGCTCCCGCGGCAGCCGCAGCGATGGCCGCCGTCTGGAGTGGCGCGGCGGCAGGTGGTTGGGCCGGCATGGGGGGCGCGGGGGGCACATTCAGCGGCGGCATTGAAGACGCGGCCGGAAACGCCGAGATTGCGGATGGTGGTGCCGGAGCGGCCGCTGGTGTCGATGCGGGGGTCGCGGTCGCGTCGCTCAACGCGGGCGCCGACGGCGTGCTGAACGGTGTCGCGGCCGGAGGCACCGAGGCCACCGGTGCCGCAGACGTCAGTTCGACCGCGGGAGGTGAAAAGCCTGGCGCACCGGATGTCTGAGCGGCGGGATCCTCAGTCGTACTCGACGGACCTTTCTGCACCACGGAATACGCGCCATAGAGAATGGTGCCGAAGAGCACGAGGACGACGAGGGGCTTGAGTGCCTCCATCGAGTCGGAATCCCGATCCGAGCGGCTTGGATGCTTGGAGCGGCTGGCCATGGCACTGCTTCCTCAGGGGGCGGTGCCAGCATCCGGATGCTGGCACCGACGGTCGTCCCAGTCGGACAACTGGCACGCGGGCGGCGGATGCTAGGGAATGCCGGTTTCACCTGCCAGATCGCTTTAGACCGCTGATTTCATTGATTCTCGCGGGTCGAGGCACGGGACGCCAGGCTGTCTGGAACTCGGAAAACTGTCCCGAATCGTCCAGGATTGGACTGCGGTCGTATAGTCATGGAGTTCCGAGGCGGGTTCCTGTACAGGCTCTTCGATGCGTTCGCGAGACGTCGATCTGACCCGCATGCGAGACGTGGTGGCCGTGGTGTTGGCCGGCGGCCGAGGCGCACGTCTCGACCCGCTCACCCGCGACCGCGCGAAGCCCGCTGTGCCGTTCGGTGGCACCTACCGGATCATCGATTTCGCGCTCTCTAACTGCCTCAACAGCGGTCTGCGGCGGCTGCTCGTGCTCACGCAGTACAAGGCCCGGAGCCTCGACCGCCACCTGAATCTGGGATGGCATCGGCTGTTCTGCCGCGACCTCGGCGAGTTCCTCGACGTGCTCCCGCCGCAGCAGCGGGTCGATGACCACTGGTATCTCGGCACTGCCGACGCCGTCTACCAAAACATCTATTCGCTGGAGATGGCGGCCCCACGGCTGGTGGTCGTGCTCGCCGGCGATCACATCTACAAGATGAACTACCAGTCGCTGATCGACGCGCACGAGGAGAGCGGTGCCGACGTGACGATCGCCGGCCTCCCGGTCGCCCGCGAGATGGCCGGCGATTTTGGCACGATGGAAGTCGATGGCTCAGCGCGAGTGCGACAGTTTCACGAGAAGGTCGCAGATCCGCCGCCGCTGCCCGGCAGCCCCGGCATGTGCCTCGCTTCGATGGGTATCTACTGCTTCAGTTCCGATTTTCTTCTCGAACAACTCCGCGCCGACGCCGGCGACGGCCAGAGCCGCCACGACTTTGGCCACGATCTGCTTCCCCGGATCGTTCACACGCATGCCGTGCACGTCTTTCCCTTCCGCGACGAAAACCGTAAGCGAGAGGCCTACTGGCGCGACGTGGGCACCGTCGACGCCTACTACGAGGCCAACATGGATCTCGTCGAGGTCGATCCGAAGCTCAACCTCTACGATGAACACTGGCCGATTCGTACCCATCACCCCGCCTACCCGCCCCCCAAGTTTGTCTTCGCGGAAGAAGGGCCCTCCGCCCGGAGGGGCGAGGCGACCGATAGCCTCGTCTGCCCCGGTGCCATCATCTCGGGTGGCCGGGTGAGCCGCTCGATCATTGGGCCCGGCGTGCGCGTCAACAGTTTCGCGAGGATCGACGAAAGCATTCTTTCCGATGGTGTCGACATCGGCCGCCATGCCGTGGTTCACCGGGCGATCGTCGACAAGGACGTCCGCATCCCGCCGGGGCTGACGGTCGGTGTCGATCCCGAGCAGGATGCCGCCCGGGGCTTGACAGTCTCACCCGAAGGCGTGACCGTCGTCCCCAAGGGCTTTTGTTTTGAGGACTCCAGTTCCTTCGAGCCCGCAGCAGCCATGATCCGCAGAGTTCACTGAACCAGACGCACCGTGCCCAATCGCAACGTCCTCCTCCTCGTCGTAATCTGCTTCACCTGCCTCGCGGCCTATGCCGCCCGGGAGCAGTCGGCGGCCGGCCGTCGCTTCGGCGAAGTGCTCTCCCTCATCGACGCGTCGTACCTCGAGCGCGTCGATCACGAACAGCTCCTCGATGCCGCGGTGGATGCCGCGATGTCAGAGCTTGACGAGCATTCTGCCTACGTCCGCGGCGACGGGCGTGTGGAACTGGAAGCGGCGCTCGATCAGAAGTTTGGCGGTGTGGGCCTCGAACTTACGATTGACGAGGCGACCCGCGAACCGATCGTGGCTTCGCCCGTCGTCGATTCGCCGGCGTGGCGTGCCGGTATCTGGGCGGGTGATCGAATCGAGACGATCGATGGCGAGCCGACCGCGGGTGTTCTGCTTCGCGAGATCGTCGGACGGCTGCGGGGCACGGTTGGGGACAAAGTGGTTGTTGGGATCGCACGCCCTGCCGCCAGCTGGCCGCCGACGCTCGATCCGGGAGCCGAGGTCCGGGATGATGTCGACCGTCGTGACATCACGCTCGTCCGCGAGGTGATCAAGACGGAGAGCGTGCTCGGCGATCGGCGTCTCCCGGATGGCAGCTGGGATTGGATGATCGAGGGGGCTCCGGGAATCGCGATGGTCCGAATGACGACGTTCGGCGAGCGGACGGCCGCAGAACTTGCTGCCGCTGCCGCTGCGATCACCGCCACGGGGGCTATCCGTGGGCTCGTGCTCGACCTGCGAGGAAATCCAGGGGGGCTGCTCTCGGCGGCCGTGGAGGTGTGCGACCAGTTCCTAGACGAAGGCGTGATCGTCCACACCCGCGGTCGACCAGTCAGCGGCTCGTCGGCGGACGGCGCGTCACTCGACACGCGGCGTGCGAGCCCCGGCGGCATCCTCCCGGGTGTTCCAGTGATGGTGCTCGTCGATGGCCTGACCGCCAGTGCGGCGGAGATCGTCGCCGGGTGCCTCCAGGACTCGGGGCGGGCCACGATCGTCGGCAGCCGGACGTACGGCAAGGGGACCGTGCAGGCGATTCTGCCGTTGTCCGATGACCGGGGGCTTCTCAAGCTGACCACGTCGGAGTACCTGCGGCCGAGTCGCGTCACTATCCACCGCCGCAGCGATGACGATGATGGTCATGCGTGGGGCGTGGCTCCTGAAACCGGCTACGAAGTCGCGCCTTCCGCGGAGGCGATCGCGCGGCTCAATGCTTGGCGGAGGTTCCGTGACGCCGCCGGACCGGTTTCAGTGGGCGGTGGTCTGCCGCCGGCACCTCGTGGCTTGCCTCGTGAGATCGATCCGGTTGTTGCCCGTGCGCTCAGCGGCCTGTCAGATCCGGTCACCGCGGTTGATCCCGATCTCGGCGGCGAGGAAGAAACTCCCCGCGACGACGATCATTCCCCTCGGCCCGACGCGTGAGCGGGCGATCTTCAACGCGGCGGCGGGCGACGCCTCCTCTTCCGGCTTGGGCAGCCGCGCCTGGTGGCATGCTTCACGCAGGCGGTCGAGCGTCGCAGACCGTGGGTTGTGTTGATAGCGGGTGACGACGACATACTCGAAGAGCCCGGTCGCGGTGGCGAGCATCTTTTCGATCTGCTTGTCGCTACTGGCGGCGAAGACAAGGGCCCGCCGCCGGTGGGCAGCCAGCACGGGCTGCAGCGTCTCCATGAGCGACTCCATGGAGGCCACGTTGTGGGCCGCATCGACGATCACAAGGGGCCGCTCTGCCGCGGTCTCGATGCGGGCCGGCAGCCGTGCCCGCGCGAGGCCGCGGACGACGGCCTCCCGAGGTACGCGAATCCCCCGCGCGTCGAGCTGCATGGCGGCGATCACCGCGAGAGCCGCGTTGTCGGTCTGGTGCCGGCCCGGCATGGCAGGTGTGTAGCACTCCGCCGCAGCGCCGCCCGGCGGGGTGAGGTCGAACGACGAACCGCGGAGGGCTTCGGCGGGGGTCGTTGGCGGATGGTGCCGAACGGCGAAGTCGCGGCCGAGTTGCAGAAGCGGTGCCCGCCGACGAGCGGCCACGTCGGCGATCACTCGGCGGGCAGTCGGCTGCATGACTCCCGAGATCACCGGACAGCCACGCTTGATGATTCCGGCTTTCTCGCCGGCGATTTTTGTGATCGTGGGGCCGAGTAGTTTCATGTGGTCGAGGCTGATGCTCGTGATGACCGTGACGAGCGGGTGTGACACGTTCGTCGCGTCGAGTCGGCCACCAAGACCGGTCTCGAGCACGGCGACGTCGACCTGACTCCGGGCGAAGTGCAGCATGGCGACAGCGGTGATCACCTCAAACCACGTCAGCCCCTCCCGGCCACGTCGGCGTGCGGTGTGGTCGAGGGCCTCGACGGCAGGAATGACTTCCTCGAACACTGCCACGAGATCAGTCGGGGAGATGGGGTCGCGATCGATTGAGATCCGTTCCTCGATGGCGTACACGTGGGGCGACATGTATCGGCCCACGCGATGCCCCGATTCCTCGAGGATGGCGGCGAGCATGGCCACCGTCGAACCCTTGCCCTTGGTCCCGGCCACGTGAGCGACTGGGTAGAGCAGGTGTGGATCACCGAGCATGGCCAGCAGGTGTCGCATGCGAATGAGACCGAAGGCCGCGGCCGGCCGGCCCGACGCGGGCACCCGTTCGTAGTTGATGCGGCCATCGAGCCACGCGAGCACGCGCTCGCGGTCGGCGGCGCCGGCACGTCGTGGGGGTCGTCGCTTTCGCATTCTGCGCCGTTTGCCGGAACGTCTGGGGGGAACGGGCGGGCCTGGCGAGAACCCGCCGCGACTGAGAGTTTAGAGCGCATCCAACTTGCGTGGAACGCCGGCTCGGGGGCGGCAAAAGTCTCGTGGCCAGGGCGAGGATACGCCTGAGGCTCCTCGAGCGTTCGCCGACCCCCTTGCCTCCCTCCTCCAAGGTTCCATCTCGCCGCTCCACCAAAAGCGGATGCGCTCTCGTCGGTTGTCATTCGACGGTGTGCGGGAAACAGGGATTGACGGTCGGACGCCTTTATCTGACTCTCCGCCTCCCCGAGCCCCCGGCGCACGGGACGGAGACGCTCGTTCTCTTTTGGCGGTGCCATGCGACAGCCTGAGACCCTGAAACGGCGCGGCGTGACAGTTCGTCCCGTCCTCTGGGCGGCCGTGGCAGGGGCGTACGCGGTGATCGGGCCGGCGGCATGGCCGCAACCGCCAGGCCTTACCGTCGAGCCGGCGGCGATGGCGACCGATGGCAGCACAGACATGGTCGCGCCGCCGATGTACGTCGCCGACCCACTCGATGGTGACACGTTCACGGCGCTGCCCGTGGGCGTCGGCTCGGGCCTCGCGAAATCCTGGCCGCGATGGTTCGCCGGCGCTAGCGGGCTTGTGATGACCCGGACGCTGCCATCGGGTGCCGCCACGATGCAGCCAGTCGGCGGCACGCAACTCACGACGGCCGATGCTGGCGCCAACTGGCCCGGTGGCGTCGATCTGCATCTGGGCCGCTGGTTCGGGATGCGGCAGCAGCACGCCGTCGAACTCATCTACTGGGGCGTCTACAACATCGGGACGTCGAGTGGCGTGACGTCGAGCGCCGGCGCGATCAACGCGATTCCGCAGGCGCCGGGCGTGACGGTGGCGGGGATGCCCGCAGCAATGTTTCTGACCGGTGCCACGGCCCAGCAGATCAACCGCTCCGACGTCGTCAACGACATCGAGATCAACTGGGTGTATTCGCTCTGGGATCGGCCCGAGTTCCTGCCCCGTGAGCGGGCCATCAACCTGATGTGGCTGGCCGGCTTCCGATTCTTCGAGGTGGGCGACGCGCTGACGCTCCAAAACGGCACGGGTGATTCGTCGCTCGGCGGACTCGACTTCGACGTGGCCACAAACAACAATATTTACGGCGCTCAGGTCGGGGCCAAATTCGACTGGCGGATTCTACCGATGGTCCGCCTCAACATCGTGCCCAAGTTCATGGTCGGCGGCAACTCGATCACCAACACAAGTTCGCTCGTGCGGACGAACGGGACATACGGCACCTTCACCGCTGACGGTTCACCGTCGACGGTGCATTCGACGCTCGGCGTCTTCTCGTGGCTGGGGTCGGTTGACACGGCGGTGGCTTGGGATGTCACAGACCACTGGAGCCTGTGGCTGGGCTACCGTGTCGTGGGAGTAGGGAATATCGCCCAGGCGGATGGCCAGTGGCCCACCGTGATCACGTCGCCGACGTCACTCTCGGGAATCGAGGCCGGATCGAGCACGATTGTTCACGGTGGATTTGCGGGCTTCGAGGGGCGATACTAACTCTCCATGAGCGCTCCCAATCCGCCGCAGGGCTCCGCCCAACTCGTTGCAAAGAAATGCGTTCCCTGTGAGGGGGGCGTGGCGAGGTATTCGGCTGCGGAAGCGGAAGCCCAGGTGGCGGGACTCGCCGGCTGGCACCTGACGCATGACGACACACGAATCCGCCGCGACTGGACGCTGCCTGACTTCCGGTCCGCGATCAAGATGATGAATAACATCGCGGCGCTCGCCGAGCGGGAGCAGCATCATCCCGACCTGCACCTCGAGGGCTACCGCCGAGTGTGGATCGAGATTCACACGCACGCCATTGGCGGGCTGTCGGAAAACGATTTCATCCTCGCCGCCAAGATCGACGCGATGACCCCGGCCTGACGGCCGGTATGCAATCGACTGCGTGGTCAGCCACCACAGAAGTCAATCGCCCTCGCGATTTCGCTCTTGAGATCTTTCCGTGGCACGATCCGGTCGATGAAACCGTGCTCGAGGAGAAACTCACTCGTCTGGAATCCCTTCGGAAGCTCCACCCGGATCGTCGCCTTGATTGTTCGTGGGCCCGCGAACCCGATCAGGGCCCTCGGCTCCGCGAAACAGAGGTCACCGAGCGACGCGAAACTCGCCGCCACTCCGCCCATAGTCGGGTTGGTGAGCACCGAAATGAAAAGGCCGCCCGCCTGGGAGTAGCGGGCCAAAGCAGCCGACACCTTCGCCATCTGCATCAGTGACAGGATGCCCTCGTGCATCCGAGCGCCACCGCCCGACGCGCTGATGATGATCAGCGGCAGCCTGCCGGCGGTCGCCCGCTCGACGAGCCGCGTGAGCCGTTCGCCCACCACGCTCCCCATGCTGCCCATGATGAACGACGAGTCGGTCACGCCGCAGGCCACACGGCGGGCGCGGATCATGCCCGTGCCCGTGAGGGCGGCGTCGCGGAGACCGGTCCGTTTCTGTTCCGACACAATCCGCTCGGCATACGGCTTCTTGTCGCGAAATCCGAGCGGGTCGGTGGGCCTGAGGTCGGCATCGCACTCCTCGAACGTCCCCGCGTCGAGCAGCTGCTCCATCCGCTTTGCCGCCGAGACGTACCAGTGAAACCCGCATTGCGGGCAGACGTTGAGGAGCTCCTCGGCCTCTTTACGGTAGATCGTGGCCCCACAGCCGTCGCATTTCTGCCATAGCCCCTCAGGCACGCCACGCTTCGGCCGCGGGCCCCGGCCATTCGCGGCCGCGGGTTCGGCAGCCGCTGGCTGTCGTGGGGCCGCGGTCTGCGGCGCGGCCGTCTTCACGGCTACGTCGGAGGCGGTCGCTGACGGGCGGCGGCGTTCCATGCTCAAGACCGGCGGAAGGCGAACGGGGATAAAACGGCGGCAGGGCCACCCTGCCGACGTCCATGAGTTTATCGCGTTGGCTGGGGGCGGTGCTGCGCCGCTTTCAGCGGGAAACAAACGGGTGTGAGGAGACGGTGCCGGCCGCCGGTGGCAGCGGCACGCCGGGCCGCGATGACTGCCACTGGGCGGCGACGGGCAGTTCGTCGACGAGGTCGGGCTCTGGGTCGAAAGTCCAGAGGTCGCCCATCGAGCGGCCTGACACGAGCCAACAAACGATCGCGTCGAGCGGCTGCGGCACGACCAGGGCGATGCGGCCCGACGGATGACGCTTGAAGAGTTTTTCGACCGCGGCCTCGACACGCTCGCAGGCCTGTTCCAAAAGTTCGCCTTCAGGCGGCGCGACTGACCACGGTTTGTCTTGCCACTGTCGATAGAGGCGGGGCTGCTTTTCGCGGATCTCTTCGACGAGCTTGCCCTGCCAGAGGCCCAGGTCAAGGTTGCCCAGGTTCGCCACCTGCCGCGGCTTGATGCCGCAGGCGAGGCCGACGAGACGCCCAGTTTCCGCGGCGCACTCGTCTGTCGAGGCGTAGATCGCCTGGGGTGGCTCGGCCGCCAGCTGTTCGCCGGCACGCATGGCTGCTGCGATGCCTGCCGCCGTGAGCGGCATGGCGAGCGTCCCGCGGATCCTCTCCTGGAGGTCGTAGTCGGTGGCGCCTGAACGAATCACGATCAGATGGTCGGGCACGGGTTAACAAGTCTCCGGGGTCAAGGATGTCAGGCCGCGGCGCGGGCGAGGGCTTCGAGTTCGGTGAGCGCGCGGCCGTAGTCTGCCGAACGGATCACGGCGCTGCCCGCCACGATCAGTTCCGCCCCCGCCGCAGCCACCAGGCCGATGGTTTCGGTTGAGATGCCGCCGTCCACTCCGAGACGGAACGACGCATTTCGTCGGCTGCGGGCCGCCGCGAGCCAGATGAGTTTTTCGAGAGCGACTTCATTGAACCGCTGGCCGCCGTAGCCGGGCTCCACGCTCATCACGAGCACGCCGTCGCAGTCGTCGAGATACGGTTCGAGCCGCTCGACCGGCGTGTTGGGGCTGATCGCCAAGTGGGCCCTACAGCCGAGCGACGACAGTGTTTCGAGCGCCCGCCGCGGATCGTCCAAGGCTTCAATGTGGATCGTGACGATGTCCGAACCGAGCTTCGCATAGTGCTCGATGACCCGCTCCGGCTCCTCCACCATGAGGTGCGTCTCGATCGGCACGCGTGATGCCTTACGGACTGCTTCGATCACCACCTGCCCGTACGTCAGTTGGGGCACGAACCGACCGTCCATGACGTCGAGATGCAGAGCCGCGGCTCCCGCCGACTCCAACCGCTCAACCTCACGGGCCAGATGACCGAAATCACAGAGCAGGAGCGCGGGCACCACGACCGGGCCGTGGGCCGCGAGGGTCGTTGTCAGCCGGTCGAGGGCCTGTGCTGCCTGGTGGGTCACGGGTGCGTGATGCGCGGGGGGGGCGGGCCTCTGGGGGCCAGCATAGATCAGAAGTCTACCAAACGCCTTCCGAAAACGTCTGATGAATGCTCGTTGTTGAGCGATCGGTCGAGACGCAAACGCTTTCTGAGGAGAGACTTGCATCATTCCTGGAAGTTCCTCATGGCTCACGCCCTCGGGCTTTGTGAATCAGTGGAGCGTCACCGCGTGAGCGGTAGGGCAGCCACACGGGATGCTTGTCGTGGTTGCCGACTTTCAAAAACCCTCAAGAACCGCTGATTTCCCCGGGTCTGGCGGCCACTCACAAAAGGCTCACAATGCGGCTGTATAAACAGTGGTTAGAGACTGACTCGACGTGCCGACGGCAGAGGCCGTGGGGCGGACAACTGTCGGATTCGGAGGTGATGTGGTGGTTCAGCAACTGATGCGGCGCGGGGCAATGGTCGTGGGCGCGGTCGTGGCGCTGGCGTGTCCGGGGGCGTGGGCCCAGGAAATCGACGCCGCGTTGCCCGCGTACAAGAAGGCGGCAGGCGAAGTGGCCGGGTCGCTGAAGTGCGTCGGCTCCGACACGATGAACAATCTCGTCGCGCTCTGGGCGGAGGGATTTAAAAAGTTTTACCCGAGCGTCCGCGAGGGCATCGAGGGCAAGGGATCGGCCTCGGCGCCGCCGGCGCTCGCCGAAGGCACCTGCACGTTCGGCCCAATGAGCCGCGACTGGAAGCCCGCCGAGATCGATGCCTTCAAGACAAAGCACGGCTACCCGCCGACCGTCGTGCCGGTGGCGCTCGACATGCTGGCCGTTTTCGTCCACCGCGACAACCCGCTTAAGTCACTCACGCTCCCACAGGTCGACGCGATCTTTTCGAAAAACCGCAACGGCGGTGCGGCCGCCGACATCCGCACGTGGGGCGACCTCGGGCTGGAGGGCGAATGGAAAGACAAACCGATCAGCCTCTACGGTCGCAATGCGACGAGCGGCACCTATGGCTACTTCAAGGAGTTCGCCCTCTTCAAGGGTGACTTTAAGTCGACTGTGAAGGAGCAGCCGGGAAGTTCGGCCGTCGTGCAGGCGATCGCGAGCGACAAGTTTGGCATCGGCTACAGCGGCATCGGCTACAAGACTGCCGACGTCAGGGCCGTGCCCCTCGCCGCAAAATCTAACTCGGCGGTGGTTGCGCCCGTGGCGGCCAATGCCTACTCAGGCGATTATTCGCTCGCCCGGTTCCTCTATCTCAGCGTCAACCGCAATCCTGCCGCGGCGCTCGATCCGCTGCGGCGGGAGTTTCTTCGCTACGTGCTCAGTGCCTCAGGGCAGGCCGACGTGAAGAAGGATGGCTATCTGCCGCTGCCGGCGGCGGTCGTCGAGCAGGCCATGAAGGACGTCGGAATCGAGTGATCCTGGCGACGTGGCCCAGCGCGGGCCGGGTTGGGCACACCGCACACGCTTCGGTCGCATGCAGGCCAAGTCCACATTTACCGGTCGGCCTCGGCGGCGCGCGACCCATCCGTGGGTGAGGGCCTCCGACTCGATCGCCCGCGCCGTGATCACGCTCGGCGGGATCGGTACCATCGTAGCTGTGCTCGCGGTGGGCGTGTTTTTGATCGCCGTTGCCGCCCCGCTCTTCAAGGGTGCGTTTGGATCGCTCGACCTGGTCTCGCCGCTGACTTCCGGTCGCACCGCAGCCCTCGGTGCCGATGAGTCGGGGGCGGTGGCCTGGCTGCTGCACGGCGAGTCTGATGTCGCCGGAGGCATCACTGTCGTGGGGCTGGCCGACGGCCAAACGCTCCTCGACAAGCCGGCATCCGACACCGGACTCGCCGGTAGTTCGGCCGTCCGCGTGCCGCCCGGCGGCATGCTCGCCGCGGTCGGCTTTGCAGACGGCTCATTTCGCACCGGCCGCATCGGCCTCGACTCCGCCTACCAACCCGCCGAGGAACTCCGACCGGATCAACTTCCGAAGCAGGTGGGCGGGGCCGTGACGGTTGACGGTTCGCTCGTGGTGCGGTTGGCCGGCGACCGATTTTCCCGCGTGTCGCTCATCACGGAACTTGGGCCGCCGCCTACCCTACCGCTCGGTGGGCCCGTCATCGACATCGACGTGGTGTCGCTCGCCGGTGGCCCGCTCGTGGCCGCCGTGGACGACACCGGCCGCATCCGTGTCGAGGCCGTGACCTCGAAACGCAACATGCTCACCGGAAAGATGACGAGCACGCCGAAGGGTGTGTCGATCGAGCCGCCGGTCGGGTTCAAGGCCCGATTCATCCGCACGTCGGCGCTCGGTGACCAATTGTTCCTGATCGCGACGAGTGGCGAGGCCCACCGGTATCTGATTCGCGACATCGACTCACCCGTGCTCATGGAGTCGTTCGATGCGGGTCCGGGCGACGCCGAGGTGACGGTCGTCGAGCGGCTCTTCGGCGGGGCGACGCTCGCGGTCGGGGATTCTCTCGGCCGGGTGCGGATCATGTTCGCCACTCGCGGCGTGTCCGAAGGCGGCGAGGCGGCAGACGTCGGCAAGGGTGCCGCTGACGGGCTCCGCATGGCCGTTGCCCGCACGTTCGAACCACGGCGGGCCGACGAGGCCGTCGCCATCACGGCCATCGCCGCGTCTCCCAGGTCGCGGCTGTTCGCGGTTTCCGATGCCGCGCGGGGCGTCCGCCTCCTGCAGTCGACCGCCGGATCAGACGTGCTCGAGCCGCCAGTCGCACGTGCGGCTGCCGACGCGGGCCCGTCGATCCTGGCCGCACGGCTCTGCATCTCGTCCCGCGAGAACCGCCTGCTCGCCATCGGCCGCGGCAGCCTCGCCGTCTGGTCCATTGACACCGGCTACCCCGAGATTTCAGCCCGCACGCTGCTCGCGCCTGTCTGGTATGAAAACTACGTCGGCGCCTCGCATGCGTGGGAAACGACTGGTCACGAGGCGTTTGAGTCGAAGTTTGGTCTCGTGCCCCTGATCTTCGGCACCCTCAAGGCCACGCTCTACTCAATGCTGTTTGCCACGCCGATCGCCCTGCTCGCGGCGATCTACGCCAGTCAGTTCATGCACGCCCGGTGGAAGGCCCGCATCAAGCCGACGATCGAGATGATGGCGAGCCTGCCGAGTGTGGTGCTCGGGTTCATGGCCGGGCTGGTGTTCGCCCCTGTGATCGAGCGGTCGCTGATGCCGCTCCTGGCCGGTTGTTTTCTGGTCCCCGTCGTGATCCTCCTCTCGGCCCACCTCTGGCAGCTGCTGCCGTCCGGGTGGCGGACCCGGTATGCCGGTTGGCGGCTCGCGGTCGTCGCCTTTGGGGCCCTGCCGGTCGGGATCGCACTGTCGCGCACGTTGGCTCCGGCGGCCGAGCGATTCCTGTTTGGCGGCAATGTCACCAGTTGGCTCGATGGCCGTGGTGGCAGCGGCTTTGGGGGCTGGGTGTTCGCCAGCCTGCCGCTGGCCGCGATCGCTGCCACGGCGCTCGTCGGTCGCTTCGTGAATCCCTGGCTCCGGCGGGTCAGCGGCAGCTGGACGCACAGGCGAGCGGCCGCCGCCTCGCTCCTCGTGTTTCTCTGTGGCGTGGTCGCGACCGTGGCGTTCGCGGTCGCGGTCGCGGTGTTGTTCGACTCGCTGCGACTCGACACCCGTGGCGGCATCTTCGGGACATACGTGCAACGCAACGCGCTGATCGTCGCCATCGGCATGAGTTTCGCGATCATCCCGCTGATCTTCACGATCGCCGACGACGCACTGTCGAGCGTCCCCGAACACCTCCGCAGTGCGTCGCTCGGTGCCGGAGCAACGCCCTGGCAGACGGCGGTTCGCGTGATCGTGCCGGCGGCGGCCAGCGGCCTGTTCTCCGCCGTGATGATCGGCCTCGGCCGCGCGGTGGGCGAAACGATGATCGTGCTGATGGCGGCCGGCAACACGCCGCTGGTCAGCTGGAACCTGTTTAACGGCTTTCAGACGCTCTCGGCAGCGATCGCCACGGAGCTTCCCGAGGCGGCCCGTGGGTCGGCCCATTATCGGGTGCTGTTTCTCGCAGCGCTGACGCTGTTCGCGATCACGTTCGTTGTCAACACGGTAGCCGAACTCGTGCGGCAGCGGTTTCGCAAGAGGGCTTATGAACTCTGAAAGCCTTCCCCGCCGCCGCGCCCGGTCCGGGCACGCCAACCTCACCGCCCACGGCGAGCCGTGGGTGTGGCTCACGGCCTCGTCGCTGGCGCTGGCGATAGCGATGATCGTCGGGCTGCTCTCGTTGATCGCGTGGCGGGGGCTCGCCACTTTCTGGCCGGTGCCCCTGGAACTCGTCACGCTCGCCGACGGCCGGCGGGTGTTTGGCGAGGTTACCGAGCGGGAGCCTCTCGAGCCCACCACGGCGGCCATTGCCGGACATCCGGGGCGGCGGCTTGTCCGCACCGGCGACTTCGACGCTAGCGGCAACCACTTCGAGTGGATCGACGACACTCTGATCGCCGACATCTCGCAACCCGAGTGGGCGACCGTGGTCGAGCGGTTGGACGCCGGGCGGTTGCACGGCATTCCCCGGCGGCTGCGGCACGGCGATCGAGTCGTGGCCGAAGGGTCCGTCGATGTCGGGGAGGCGTTCGCGCGGGAGCACCCCATCGCCCGCGGTCGCCTGCTCCGCGCCGTGTGGATCGACAAGCACGAGCGCGGCGAACTCCAGCGGCAACGCCATGCCGCACGGCTGGCGGTGGTGCAGGCGGGGCTCGACGCTGGTGCCGGCAGCCAGCGACAGTCCGAGGCCGAACGCCGTGAGCGGCAGCTGGCCGGGGAGATCGAACGCCGTGAGCAGACCCTCGACGAGGAAACAGCAAAACTCAGGGGGGAGAATGCGGGGTGGGTTGTTGAGTTCGAAACGGCGTCGGGCGCCAGCGTGCCCGTGCCGCTCGACGGGATCGTTCGCGCCTGGCAGCCCAACAGGCTCTCGCTCGCCGGCAACTTGGGCGTCTATCTCTCGCGGTGGGGGGAGTTCCTCGGTGACGATCCCCGTGAGGCCAACAGCGCCGGCGGCGTGTTTCCCGCGATCTGGGGCACGGTGACGATGACCCTCATCATGGCGATCTTCGTGGCTCCTTTCGGCGTGCTTGCGGCGCTCTATCTCCGCGAATACGCCGGCCGCGGCCCGGTCACCACGGCGGTGCGGGTGGCGATCAACAACCTGGCCGGCGTGCCGAGCATCGTCTATGGCGCCTTCGGGCTCGGCTTCTTCTGCTACGTGGTCGGCGCCGGCATTGACGACGTGTTTTTCAAGGCGAGCCTCGTGGCCGACGGGCAGCCCACGTTTGGCACAGGCGGGCTCCTCTGGGCATCGCTCACGCTCGCGTTGCTCACGCTTCCGGTCGTGATCGTGGCCACCGAGGAGGCGCTTTCCGCGGTGCCCAACTCGATGCGGGAGGGATCGTATGCGTGCGGCGCCGGCAAGTGGCAGACGATCCGCCGCATCGTCCTGCCGCGGGCCCTGCCCGGGATTATGACGGGACTGATCCTCGCGATGGCCCGCGGCGCGGGCGAGGTCGCGCCGCTGATGCTCGTGGGCGTAAAGAAACTCGCGGTCGAACTGCCGGTGGACGGAACGTTTCCGTTCGTCCACCCAGAACGAGAGTTCATGCACCTCGCCTACCTGATCTATGACGTGGGCTTTCAGAGCCCCAACAGCCAGGCGGCTCGGCCGATGGTGTTTACGATCACGTTCCTCCTGGTGGCGATCATCGCCCTACTCAACGTGACCGCGATCTGGCTGCGGTCGAGGCTGCGGCGGCGGTTCGTCTCGCAACACTTTTGACGGGCGTGGTGTACGATTGAGCTGTCCCGTAATCGGCGGGATTCATGGGATTCATGGGAAGCGGGGCGAGCATGCAATCGGTCGACAGAGCGCGGCAGGACATCGCTTCGGAGGCCGTGAGCCGTCCGGGAGAGCCTCCGCAGGATCGTCTGATCGCCGTCGCCGCGGGACTCGAGGTCGAGGCCGAGGTGCACGATGGCGTGCTCAAGGAGCCGCCGGTCTTGGAAATCGACCGGTTCAATCTCTGGTATGGCACGAAGCAGGCGCTCCATCGGATCACGATGCCCATCCCGCTCAACAAGGTGACGGCGCTCGTCGGCCCCAGCGGCTGCGGCAAGTCGACGCTCCTGCGGAGCGTGAATCGGCTTAACGATCTGGTGCAGAGCGTGCGGATCACTGGTGACATGCGACTCAACGGTGATTCGATCTACGACCCCCGGATGGACGTGATCGAGTTGCGGAAGCGGATGGGCATGGTCTTCCAGAAGCCGAATCCTTTTCCGATGAGCATCTATGAAAACGTCGTCTACTCCCTCCGCATTGACGGCGAAACCAGCCGCGGTGTGCTCGACGAGGTCTGCGAGATGAGCCTCCGCGGTGCAGCCCTCTGGGACGAAGTGAAAGACCGGCTCCAGGACAGTGCCCTCGGGCTCTCGGGCGGCCAACAGCAGCGGCTGTGCATCGCCCGGGCCATCGCCGCCGAGCCCGAGGTGCTCCTCCTTGACGAGCCCTGTTCGGCGCTCGATCCGATCGCCACCGGAAAAGTGGAGGACCTGATCCAGGAGCTCCGCGGCCGATATTCCGTGCTGATCGTGACCCACAACATGCAGCAGGCCAGCCGGAGCAGCGACTACACCGCCTTCATGTACCTCGGCCGGTTGATCGAGTACGGCGCCACCACCGACATCTTCACCAAGCCCGTCCTCCGCGAGACGGAAGCCTACGTCACCGGACGCTTCGGCTGACCCGCGCGGGAATCCCATGACCAAACACATCGAACGCCAACTCGAGAACCTCAGGGAGCGGATCCTGCGTGTCGGGACCCTCGTGGAGGAGGCGATCTCGAAGTCGATCACGGCGTTGATCAACCGCGATCTTCCTCTTGCCCAGCGGGTGATGGCCAACGACGAGGAGATCGACAGCATGGAGGTGGAGGTCGAAGAGGAGTGCCTCAAGATCCTCGCCCTCTATCAGCCGGTGGCTGCCGACTTGCGGTTTGTGGTGGCCGCACTCAAGATCAACAACGATCTCGAACGGATGGGCGACCTCGCGAGGAACATCGCCAAGCGGGTGACGCAGTTGGAAGGGGGCAATCCGTACGACCTGCCCCCGGAGATCCGCACGATGGCCACGCAGGCGCAGGAGATGGTCCGCCAGTGCCTCGATGCCGTGGTGAAGGGAGATCCTGCGCTAGCCCGGCAAGTGCGTGAGGAGGACGACATCGTTGATGAGGCCCGGCAGCGGATCCAGCGGCGGGTGCTCCAGGGCATCAAGAACGACCCCGAGAACGTTGAGAACCTGCTCCGGATCAACTCCGTCTCCAAGCACATCGAGCGGATCGCCGACATGGCGACGAACATCGCCGAGGATGTCGTCTACATGGTCGAGGGCGACATCGTCCGGCATCGGGCCGAGAGCTGACCACCGCGACGAACGTGGGGGCGTCGGGCAATGGATTCACGCGCCGGTGAGGGGCTGCCCATGCCCCGTCGCCGGACGTTGGTGCCGGCGAGGGGCTGCCCATGCCCCATCGCCGGACGTTGGTGCCGGTGAGGGGCTGCCCATGCCCCATCGCCGGACGTTCGCTCCGGGCATCGTGCCCTCCGCTCTCTGCACGCCGGCTGCGCTTCGCCATCCTATCCTGCGCTGGCCGCCGAGCCCGGCTCCTGGGGCATGGGCAGCCCCTCACCTCCGCTTTCAATGGGATCGAGGTCATAGGCAGCACAAGCGCGCTCACCGTCTGTTCATCATCGAGCCTCGGGTCTGGCGAGCTGTTTTTGAACCAGACGTCCGCCAGGCTCCACGGGTCGGGTGGGTCGACACCGGCGGGCCGACGGCCCGGACGGATGCCGCCCGCTCTGCAAAACCGGCCAAAAATGGCCCCGGCCGTGGCCCGAACGCGGCGTTCACCCTCTCCGGCGCGGCGTGGTACCCTCTTGCCGGCGAGAGTTCCAGGTGTTTCTCGAGGTTTATGACCGGAGGCATGTCGATGACGGGGTGTTGGCTTCGCGTACGTGCTGTGGTCGCGGCTGCGGTGGTCGTCCTCGTCGGCGCGGCGGCGCGGGGCGAGGATCCGGTGCTCGTGTCCGTGACCGGTCCGCTCGTCGGCCGCGTCGGTGAACGGGCCTCGTTCGAGGTCGAGCTCGTCAACCGCTCAGGCAAGCCGCTCCAGAAACTCCGCGTCATCGACTACTTCGACAAGGGCTTTCATCACGAGGCCTCGGCGAGCCCGATCGAGCAGAAGGGCACGATTGACCTCATGCCGGGGACGGCGCGGCGGCTCACGCTCGACTTCCTGCTCGACGAACCCGGCAGGCAGTGCCACCGCGTCGAGATTCTCGACCAGTCGCACGTCTTCGTCGGTGGTGCCACCCATTGCGTCGAAGTGCAGCCCGTGGCGACCGCTCCAGCGCCGCCGCTCGCCGCGCCCCCCGCACCTCTGGCCGCTCCTGCGGCCGCCGCGGTGTTTCCACCGCTTGCAATGACGCCGCCGCTTGCCGCCACGACGCCCGCGACCGTGGCCGCGCCGATCCCGGTCCCGGTCCCGCTCTCGCCTACGACGGCTGCCAGCACGATCACGGTGCCTGCAACCGCTGCGATCGAGCTCGACCTCGAAGGCCCCGCCGAGACTCTCTCGGACGGCGTTGTCTCGTACGTCGCCACGGTGAAGAACAAGGGCGCCGGCGCCTCGTCGCCGACCACGCTCGAGTTCTCGTGGGACGACCACCTCACACCCCTCGAAGCCTCGGATGGCTACAACCTCGTCGCCTCGAAGGTGTCGTGGAACCTGCCGGCGCTCGAGCCGGGTGGCCAGCTCAAGCGGCAAATCAACCTCCGGGCAAAGGCTCCCGCGGATGCCTACCGCGACTCGCCCGCCACCCGATCGTGTGTCCGCGCCGTGCTCGGCGGCTTCGGGGGCGGTGCGATGGTCGCCGATGAGTCGTGCGTCCTCATCAGTTCCTCGACGCCTCGCCCGCGGGTGCGGACCCCGTCGGAGGCCGGCCTGAAGCTTTCGCTCGCCGATCTCGACGATCCGGTGCGTCACGGCGACCCTACCACCCTTGTCTGCACCGTGACCAACGGTGGCACGGAGCCCTCATGCCGCCTCGATCTCGTCATTCTTCTCCCCGCCCAGGCCCGCCTCGACTCGGACCGGACCGCGGCCCGAGTAAGAATCGATGATTCGAGGGTCTCGTTCGATCCGATTCAGGCGATTCCCCCCGGGGGCCAGCGGTCGTTCGAGATCACCTACCGCCTTCCCGCCGGCGGGCCGGGCCGTGCCTCCGCGATTCTGTCGAGCGCGGAACTCGACGGCACCGTCGAGCGGAGCTGCCAGACGAGTTTTCTCGAGCCCTGAGTCGACCCCCGCCTCGCAACCGGCACTGCCTCCCCGACCCGCACGGTCTACGCGGCTGATCCGGCGCGCGGGAGTATCGGATGAACGTCGCACGGAGGGCCGGACGATGACATCCTGCGGAGGCAGGCATGCTCGTTGTCACGTCCAACTGGGCCATCGGGGATGGCACACTTCTTCGGTCCGCTACTCTACGGTCCTCTACGGGCTGGCAGGCGACGCTGCCGTCGGCCATCCACCGTGCTGCGGTCCGCGGTGGGTTTCGCCGTGACGGCGGGTATCGTCCCATCGACGGCCTCGACCTTGTCGTCGCTGGCGACACGTTCGACTGGCTGGTGTCGGCCGAGTGGTGCGGCAGAGTACGGCCCTGGCACGGTGGCGCGTCGGCACGCGAGGCGCGGCTCCGCGTCGCCGTCGGGTCGGTGCGATCCGCCCGCAGGCTGTTGGTGACGCTGGCCCGCTGGGCCCGCCAGGGTCTGGCGGTGCCGATGGCCGATGGCCGAGGCCGTCCTGGCAGTGACTACGCCATCGTGCCTGTGCGAGTGACGCTACTGGCCGGCGACCGCGACTTCGCGCTCGCCGAGTTCGCGAGGTTCGCTGCCCGGATGCAGTTTGCGATGGGCGAACGGTGGGAAAACGCCGACGTCTCGATCCGCCACGGTCACGACCTCGATCCGGCGTGCCACCGCTCTGACGAGCAGAGCCCGACGGTGTCTGGTGGCCGGACACCGACGCTCTCGGAGAGCGTGGCGGTCGATCTGGTCGCCCGGTTCGTCGCCTCCGTCGGCCGGGGTGCCGTCGCCGGGCCCGTGGTCGCGCTGCTCCGGGCGATCGTGGCATGCCCGGCCGTAGAGATACCTTTTGCTGTGGGCGCGTGGCGGCGACACCTGCCTCATCATGCTCTGCTGGAGATCGAGCCGATCGAATCGGCGTGGCGACGTGCGGTGGCGGGGTGGCTTGTCGAGGCGCGCCGGTGCGTGCCTTCTTGCGAGGTGGAGTTCGACGCCCTGCACTGTCTCGCGGGATGGTTTGACCATGCCTTTCGGTCGGCCGATGCCGACGTCGTGATCCCGGTGGGAGTGCACCGGCTCGCGGGGTGGGCAGCTTCCGGCCGCCCGCGGGCCCGTGATGAAACCGTAAACCGGTCGCTGATCGGCCATCCAGGCCAGATCGCCTGGGAGGGAGCTGCCTGCCCGTCCGCGGCTGGGGCGACGGTGAGCAGACGATTCGGGCAGGGTCCGGTCGTCCTGGCGCTGCACCGCGGCGACGCAGGGATCTGCGAAGAGGTGATCGTGTCCGGAGAACGGCAGGATCCGGTGGTCACGATCGATTCTTCGATGCAGCGTTGGGACCATGGCGGCACGGTCGTCGATGCGGCATGATGTCTGGTGAGATGCAACACGCCCCGCTGTATGCCTTCGACATCACGCTCCATGTCCGGCCCGCCGAGGCGATCGCGGGTGACACCCTGGCCGACGCGTGGGGCACGTGGCCGACTCTCGCCGTGCCCAAGGCAGCCCTCTCCACGCCCATGTCCATCGAATTTGACGACGCGCTGCAGCGGCTCGGGAGGTTCGAGCGGCTGTATGCCGAGCCCGACGGCTCTTTCGTGTGGACGAGTTCCCGTGACCTCACAACGGAAGCCGGGAACCATGCCTGGTGGCAGGTCGACGGCAATGCCTTTGAGAAGGATGGCCGGGTGCTCCTCGTCGACCTGAAGGGGAGTTGCCCTGCGTCCGACCTCGACCGTCTGCTTGGCGGCTTCGGCTGGCCGGGCCAGCCGCTCATGATGCAACTCGTGCGGTCGGCCGTCTTTCTCGACGAGGCGACGTTTCGACGCCATGCGACGGCCCGGGGGCTTGCCGGGGACGGAGAAACCCTGCGGCCGTCGTGAGCGGTGGGGTGGTGGCGGTTGTGCCGGCACGGACGAGTGGGTCCCGGTCGGGAAGGTACAATCAGTCGATAGCCGAAGTGGCGTCTCGGCCGTGTGCCGGATGGGGTCCGTTGGCCGGAAGGGGTTGATCATGGCAGTCGTTCACGTCGGTGCATCCCGAGGGGAAAGCGTAGGGCGTTTCGTGGCCACGGCCGTGTTCGCGTTGGCGGGCATTCATAGCCAAGGCCCGGTGCCGGCGGCGGTGCCGACGATCGAGAGCACGTCTCTTGCGGCCACGTACGGCGATGGCGTGCATGCATACTTCGCGAGTGATTATCAGCGGAGTTACGACGACATGTCGCAGGTGATCGAGGCCGGAACGGCTGATCCCCGCGCTTATTACTTCCGCGGGCTCGTCGCGCTGAAGCTGGGAAGGCTCGACGAGTCGGAAGCAGACTTCGCCGCAGGGGCACAACAGGAGGCTGAGGGAACGGGTTTATGGCCCGTGGCTCGCTCGCTGGAGCGGGTCCAGGGCTGCGACCGCCTCAAGCTTGAACGCCATCGCACACGAGCCCGCGTCGCGTTACTGCAGGAAGATCGCCGTCGGAATCAGATGCGCTACCTCGATGTTGAACGGGCGGAGCCCGACGTGCTCCGCCGGCGCCGTCCGGCGACCGAGCGTGTCGTCGATGAGGAAAACCCATTCAAAGGTGAGCGGAACGATGCCGAGCGTATACCGGCGGCCGACGCCGTGCCCGCGGAGGAGGCCGCACCGGCCGCGGAGGAAATGCCCGAGCCGAAGGGGGAGAACGGGGGCGATGACCAGCCCGCCGCTGACGGGTTTGATACCGCGAACCGACCGGAGCAGGCCGATCAGCAGGTAGAACAGCTGGCGGCCGAGCGGGAGAACGTGGCGGAGCAGAAGGATCAGCAGGCGGAGCAGGGAGCTACGGAGTCCGAAAACACCGCCGAGCAGAGGGACGCGCAGGCCGAGGTCGAGGCCGCTCGCTAGATCGCACTCGGCTTACGTGGATCGCCGGCTCGGGGGCGGAAAAAGTCTCGTCGCCGGGGCGAGAATACGCCCCAGGCTCCTCGAGCGTTCGCCGACCCCCTTGCCTCCCTCCTCCAAGGAGCCATCTCGCCGCGGCCCTCAGGAAGCCCGGACGCAAGCGATGGGATGGGGTGGCGGGCCGTATTCCCCGCGCTCGTGCTTGGGGCTTCCTGACGGGAGCCGGCGATCCACGTAGCTCGAATGGGCTCTAAAGCCGCTCGCTTCGTGGGTGCGGCGGACTCTCGCGTTCGGCCGCCGCCGCGAGGGCCATGAGCAGCCAGCCGGCGATCAAGAGCACGCCGCCGATCGGCACGATAGCGCCCAGGATTTTCACGCCGGAGAGTGCGAGGGCCGCCAGGCAGCCGCTGAAGATCAGCGTGCCCCCCAGGAAACACCATGCAGCTGCCGTGAACGGCCACGAGGCCACTGGTCGCCGACCGGCGAGCTGGCCGAGTGCGAGGAGGGCCAGCGCGTGATACATGCAGTAGCGAGCGGCCGTTTCCCAGTTGGCAGCCTGGCCGGTCGCATCGAGCGTGTCCTTCAGCCCGTGGGCCCCGAAGGCGCCTCCGGCCACGGACACGGCTCCCAGCACGGCTCCGGCGATCATGCTGAATCGCATCATGGGTTCAGGGCCTGCTCGTGCCGAGGATTTTCTCCTCCTCTTCCTCCTGGATGATGATCCGCGGTGTGACCATCAGCATCAGGCTGTCGGTGGTGCGTCCCATGCCGACATTCTTGAAGAGCCGGTTGATGTAGGGGATCTTTGAAAGGATCGGCACGCCAAACTCGTTGCGGCCTTCGCGGAGCCGCTTGATGCCGCCAAGCAGCACCGTGCCGCCGTCGGGCACACTGACGGTCGTCGTGACTGTCGTAAACAGAAACTCCGGCAGCTGGATGGTGGTGCCGTTCGACTGGAGTTCGAGTTCACCAGTCGCGGCGGCCCCGCTGGTCAGGCCGACGAGTCCATTCGCCCCGGGCACGTTCACATCAGTGCCGCTCTTCTCGTCGCTGGTTTTGGATTTGGTCGACCGCGAGCCCTCGAACTGGAACTGCTCGACACGGCCGATCTGGGAGAAGAACGGCACGAGCGTGAGCCGGACGAACCGCCGGTCGTTGGAGACCACTGCCTGGACATTAACCGCGGTGCCCTCATTGAGCACGGTGATCACCGGCTGCTGGGCCGCGGAGAAGTCTCCGACGACCGGTATGACTGCCGTGACGAACGGCCGCTGCCGCGTGTCGGAAACGAACGCCTGCTGGCCGTTGAAGAGCGTGACCTTGGGGGCCTGCATGACGTTCGACCGCGTGTTGCCCTGCGCGGCCTGGATCAGGAAGTAGGCCTCGATATCGGAGAGAATCGCGAACCCGAAGTTGGCCGCGCTCGTCGCCGGATCGGGGAGCCCCGGGAGGCTTGGCACGGTCGCACTGCCGAAACTGTTTTGTCGAAACGGGATGGAATAAAAGTTGCGGCCTGGTTGGCCGGTATTGGCGCCCTGTCCGATACCCCCGCCCTGCCCAATGCCTCCGCCCTGCCCGATACCCCCGCCCGCGTTGTAGAGAGCCACGCCGGGGTTGCCCGTGTTGTCGAGGCCAATGGTCTGCGACCGGCCGCCGGGCGCCGCGTTGATGCCCTGGCTGAACGGTGATGTGGAGCCGTTGCCCTGCGTCGGGATCGCCGTCATGTTGAGCGGGTCGCTCACATTGGTCTGGATGTTGAAGTCGAAATCCACACCGATCCGCTCGAAGAAGGTGTCGGCGAGCGTGATGAACCGGACCTCGATCGTGACCTGCAGGTCCTGCAGGCGGCGGAGCTGCTCGAGCAGGTTGGCGATCTCCTCATGCACCTCCTGCGTCTGGCTGACGACAAGACTGAGATTCGTCTCGAACGGTCGGATCGCGCCGGGGCCGCCGGTCGTGTCCCACGAGTCCTGGGCCACGGTGCTCTGAATCAGGTCGATGAGTGGCTGGAAGTTCTGCTGTCCGCCGCCGACGGATGGCGGACCGAACGGGATGGAAGGCGTCGAGCCGGTCACGGGCGGGCCGCCGCCGCCGAGTTGCAACTGCGCCAGTGAGGCCCCGTCGAGGGCCGCATGACCACCGGCGTGGGCCGGTCCGGCGTTGATTCCCGAGGGCGGCGGACCGACCTGCACGGCGAGGTTGTTTCGCAAGGCGATCTGGGAATAGCCGTCGCGAAGCGCGCCGGTGATGCCGAGACCGTCGGATGAGAAGTTGGGGATCGGCAGCACGAGGTCGGCGACCGGGTAGGTGACCGCGTAGACATCCCCCTTCACGAGCCTTGGGCTCGTGACCTTCAGCACCTCGTCTTTGACGACGTAGCCCAGATGAAGCGGCTCCAGGAGCAGTTTGAGCGCGCTTTTCAGCGAGATCGACTGGTCGAGGGCGAGCGTAACGGGCGTGTCGCTGCGGACTGCCTCCTGATCGAGGCCCACCATGTCGAGATGAATCGCCACGTCGGCCTGCCTGGCCAGGGCGTCAATCACCGTCGAGAGCGGCTGGGCCCGGTAAGATGGCTTCACCGGCGTCTCGAGTTTCTTGTGGATCGCGATCTCGATGGCACTGGCCCGCGACCGGCCCTCCGCGAGTCGCTGCGTCCGCGACTTGGTCAGGTCCTGCCAGTCCTTCGTGTCAGGAAACTTGATGGAACCTGCGAATGGTGTGGCCGAACCCTCGACGTCCTCGGCCACGTCGAGGAAGCCTGCCTGACGTTCCCCGTCGATCGACCTCTGGGCGTCGAGTCGGCGGATCATCCGACTCTGTGCGAGCAACTGCCGCACGACGGCGTTGTCGGGCGCGAGTTGCCCGGCCTTCTTCGCGATCGCCTCGGCCTCTGGAAATCGTCGCTCGTCGACGAGTGCGTTGTATTCCTCGATGAGCATGGAGATCCGCTGGTCGACCTCGACCCGCTGGGCTCGGTCCCGGTCGATCCGGGACTCGACCTGGGCGTTTTGCTTGTCGAGGGCGAGTTCGGCACGCCGCTTGCCCGTCGCCTCCTCGATATCGCGCCGCGTGCGCTCGATGCGGCGGAGCATCTGCGTTTTGGTCTCCTCCGGCAGCGGTTGCCCGTCGAGGCTCTTCGCCGTGGCATCGAGGAGATCGAGGGCGTCAGACGGTGATTTCTGCGACAGACGCTTCGCCTCGAGTTGTTTCGCCGCCACCTCGGCGGAGAGCCGCGCGAGCAGGAGGTTGTCCGATGTGGCGATTCCGGGGGCGGAGGCGGAGGCGGAGCCTTGGGGAGGCAGCGTTCGCGGTTGTGAGGCCCGATCGATGGCATCCTCGATCACCCGGCGAGCGGTCGCCTCGTCGGCGGTGGTCGAGGGGGCCGGGGCTGGCAGTTCCTCAGCCCATCCCAACGGGGCAGCTGATCCGCATGCGAGCATGACCGCTACCGCGACGACGCGATGCCGATAGGCCGTCGCGAACCCGGTGCAACGGATCGGTTTGCGCGCATGTGGCTGGATGCGGGGGCGTGGCATGGGTACAGAATCCTGTGCGGGAAACGAGCCGTGAGCCGGGAGAAATACCCGCGTCCGCCGCGACGGGTCAAGACCACGTCATGGCCCGGTCATCGGGGTAAACGGGGCAGCCTGGAGCGCGTACTGCTTTGGTGGATCGCCGGCTCGAGGGCGGCAAAAGTCACGTCGCTCCACGGCATGAGCGTGCCCTCAAGAAGCCCGGAGCGCAAGCGATGGGAAGGCGGGTGACGACCGTGATGCTGGCGGGGAGCGGATTGGGATGGCACGCGCATTCCCCGCGAATGCGATTGGGTTTGCCTGGCGAGAGGCACCGGCTTCTGATCGTGAGGAGCCGGTCGGAGGCACGCGCAGACGTCGGGGAATGTTTGCGACTCACGAGCGATGCCCAGTCGGCCAAGCGAGCATCCTGGAGCAAAATCCCCCGGCGGCGAGCATGTCACCGCCGGCGAACCAATCCGGCACCGTCTCGATACGACCTGCATTCCCCGCGCTCGCGCTTGGGGCTGCCTGGCGGGGGTGTGGCCCCAAGAAGCACAGCGGCGTCAGTCACGTGGGGCCGTATCAGGTGGGGCCCGAGGGGTCGGTTGAGGCAACGGGCGCGACCTGCCTGCGGAGCACTGCCTTTTCGACGGTGTCGAGGAGTTGGTCGACGCGGAACGGTTTGAAGAGCACCAGATCGATCCCGGCCTGCCGGGCCTTCACGATCGAGTGGCCGGGGTCGTAGCCAAAACCCGTCATGAGCACGAGCGGCACCGGGTCGATGATCTCCTGCAGCCGGAGCAGGAGTTGATACCCGCTCATATCGGGAAGGCGGATATCGGAAATGATGACGTCGTAGGCATCGCCGCTGCCGGCTCTCACCATCGAGGCCGCCTCGGCGCCGTCGCGGGCCGTCTCCACCGTGCATCCCGACCGCTCCAGCAGGGCGTGGGCAGCCGCGCGAACCTGCTCGTCGGAATCAACCACCAAGATCCTGCGGCTCACGAGGCTCCGGCGTTTCTCGGCCTGGCGACGCTGCGCGTGCGCCGCCGACGGTGCCATCTTTTCGCCGACCCGCTGGATCACCTGCTTGATGTCACGAGCATTCTTCAGGATCCGCTGCAGGCGGTCGACGACGTCGGCATCGTGGCCGATGTAGCGTTCCATCACACTGACTGCGTCGTTGAGGATGTCGTCGACCGGAAGTGCTACCGCGCCGTGGATGGCCTCGATGCTTTCGGCGGCCGTCGAGGCCTTTTCGGCCACGAGTAGTTCGAGGGTGTTGAGCGCCGCCGCGACGTCCCGCGAGAAGATCTCCAGGAACTGCAGGTCGGTCGTGTCGAATCCGCCGGGCTCCGGGCTCTCCACGTTGAAGGTGCCGATCACCTGATCGTGCAGCATCAGAGGCACCGTGATCGAGCTTTTGGCCCCCTTGCAGCCCTCCAGATAGAGCTGGTCCTTGGTCGTGTCGCTACACCAATAGCCGTGGCCGGTCGCAGCGACATAGCCCGTGACGCCGTTGTGCTCCCGTCGAGCGTAAAGGATTCTGGCCTCGGCCTCGGGCTGCATGCCCTCGGCAAGCAGGGGCTCGAGGCGGCCTGTCTGCCGATCGAGGAGGCGGATCTCCAGCACGTCGAACTGCAGGATGTCCTTTGAGTAGTGGATGATGTTGCTCTTGAGCAGGTCGATCCGTTCGTTGATTGTCATGTCGGCCAGTTCGGCCGGGGACAGATCGGCAAGCGTCTGCCCGGCCGCGTGGATCGCCGCCCGCTTTTGCTGCTCGAGGATCGTGCGGGTGACGTCGCGAACCGTCACGACCGTGCGTACGCCGCTGGAGAGATCGGCGGGCGAGAAGGCCCCCGAGGCATGAACGGCGTAGAACCTGGTGGAGGCCTTGAGGATCGCCTCCGCAGCCCTGCCTGCCAGCAGCGCCTCGTGGAACGACGCCGCTTCAGTTGGCCAGTGTTCCGCCGCCGTGCCGGCTAGGGCTTGGAGAAAGTCGTGACCCCGGAGATCACCGATGCCGCACCAGCGGGTGAGCCGCTCGTTGGCCCAGCCAATCACGGCCCCTGGTTCGAGCACGGTCACGCCGTCGGGCAGGTGATCGACAACCTCGTGGTCGCGATTACGGGCCGATGCTGGCTCGGCTGATTCATCTTCGAACTCCGTCACCAGCCACCCTCCGTCGTCGACAGGAATACTTGCTTCTGCAGTATAAAATCGTTCGTGCACGCCGCCAAATCGTGGGCCGGCGTTGTCGCGTGGCTGACCAGACCTATACTTTCCACGGTCATCGAGGCCGTTGTATAGCCGCTCCCCCCGGCTGGCCCGAACCCACCCGACCGCGGCAGTGCCGCATTCCGAGGCCGATCGTGAGACAGTCTTCGTCGTCGTTTCTGGATCGCCATCAGTTTCTCATCTACCGGCTCTTCTCGCTGGCAGGTCTGATCCCGATCGGTGCATTTCTGGTGGTCCATCTGCTCACCAACTCTTCGATCCTGGCCGGCGATGATGGCCGGACGTTTCAGTCGCGGGTCGACATGATTCATTCGCTGGGACCGCTCCTCATCCCGATCGAGTGGGCCTTCATCTTCCTGCCGATGCTGTTCCACGCGGCGGTCGGCTTCGTGATCATCGCCAATGGTATGCCAAACGTTGGATCCTATGCTTACGTGGGGAATGTTCGCTATACGCTGCAGCGGGCGACGGGGATGATCGCGTTCGCGTTCATCGTCTGGCACATTATTCAGTTGCACTGGCTGGGGCTACCGCTCGGCGGGGGCCGGTTCGACCCGCACCACGCAGCGAGTTCGGCGGCTGAGGCGCTCCAGCCCACAGCCGTCGCGATCCTCTATACGATTGGTGTCCTGTCGACCGTATTCCACTTCGCCAACGGCCTCTGGACGATGGGCATCACGTGGGGTCTCTGGACGAGTCCGGCAGCGATGCGTCGGGCCAACGCAGTCAGCATCGTCTTTGGCGTCGGGCTGGCTGCTGCCGGCCTCGGTGCCTTGGGAGGCATGCGGTCACTCGATGTCGGCAGGGCCCGCGAGGTTGAAACGTGGATGGAGAAGCAGAAGCACACACTGAGTGTGCCGGGCGCAGCGTACCCGCCCGTCGCGATTCCTAGTTCGGCGAAGTGATTTTCCAGGAGGGTGGAGGCCATGGCACAACCCAGGGTTCTCGTGGTCGGTGGTGGTCTGGCGGGTCTGTCGGCTTCCATGCGGCTGGCGGAGTTGGGCGTCGGCGTCGATCTTGTCAGCCTTGTGCCGGTCAAGCGGTCGCACAGCGTCTGCGCCCAAGGGGGAATCAACAGCGTCAACGCCCTGACGCGGCAGCAGGGCGACAACGAGTGGAAGCACTTCGACGACACCGTCTATGGCGGTGACTTCCTCCAGCACCAACCGCCGGTCAAGGAAATGGCTGATTGGGGCCCTCGGATCATCGACCTGATGGACAGGCTCGGCGTGCCATTCAACCGCACATCGGAGGGTTTTCGCGACCAGCGGCGGTTCGGCGGCACGCTCTACAAGCGGACTTCCTTTGCCGGGGCGACAACTGGCCAGCAACTCCTCTACGCGCTCGACGAGCAGGTTCGCCGCCACGAAGTCGATGGCAAGGTCAAGAAGTGGGAGTTCTGGGACTTCCTCGGGCCGGTGCTCGATGAGTCGGGCCGCTGTCGCGGCGCGGTCTGCCAAGATCTCGTCACGATGCAGTTCCGCGCGTTTCCGGCCGACGCGGTCGTGCTCGCGACGGGCGGCAACGGCCTGATTTACGGCCGGTCGACGATGTCGATGGTCTGCAACGGCAGCGCCGTGAGTCGTGCGTATCGGGCCGGCGCGTGGTATGGCAACGGCGAGTTTATCCAGGTGCATCCCACGGCGATTCCGGGCGCCGACAAACTGCGACTCATGAGCGAGAGCGCCCGTGGCGAGGGGGGCCGCGTCTGGGTGCCGAAGAAGCCGCAGGACCCACGCGATCCGCGGGAGATCCCGGAGGCCGAGCGTTCTTATTTTCTCGAGGAGCGGTATCCGAAGTACGGCAACCTCGTGCCTCGGGATATCGCGACCCGCGAGATCTTCGATATCTGTACGACCGACGGATTGTCGGTGGAGAAGGACCGGCTCTGCGTCTATCTCGACCTGACCCATATTCCGCGCGAGACGCTCGATCGCAAGCTTGGCGGCATCCTCGAGATCTACGAGAAGTTTCAGGGCGTCGATCCGAGATCGATGCCAATGAAGATCTTCCCGGCCGTTCACTATTCGATGGGCGGCCTGTGGGTCGACTACGAGAAGAGCGCGTCCGGGGGCATGCTGGAGGGGTCACCTCGCAACCAGCAGACCAACATTCCTGGGCTGTTCGCGATCGGCGAGTGCGACTATCAGTATCACGGTGCCAACCGTCTCGGCGCCAACTCGCTCCTCTCCTGTATCTTCAGCGGCCTGTTCATCGCCCCGACGCTTGCGAACCATGCTGGGTCGGCAGTGGGCGACTCATCGCGGCTATTCGAAGCTGAGATCCGTCGGCAGGACGAGCGTCATCGGGAGCTACTCGCCCGGACGTCAGGCGTTGAGAATCCTTACGAACTCCACCATCAACTCGGCAACATCATGACCCGCGTAGCGACGGTCGTGCGCCGGAACGAACAGTTGTCCGCGGCCTACGATGAGGTCTGCCTGTTGGCGGAGCGGTGGAAGCGGTGTGCCGTTTCGGATACGGGCAACTGGACCAATCAAAACGTCGTGTTCACCAAGGCCGTCGGCGACATGTTTCCCGTGGCGAAGCTGATCCTCAAGGGTGCCCTGATGCGGGATGAGTGCCGCGGCGCCCACTATAAGCCGGCCTTCGCCATGCCGGGCCTGGCAGCCACCGATCCCGTCAGCAAGCGCCGCGAGGCCGAGCAGTGGTGCGACGCGTTCGCAGCCAACACGCGGAAATGGCTGAAGTCTTCGATCGCGAAATGCGATGCCGACGGCAATCCGGAGATTTCCTATCAGGACATCGACACGTCGCTCACTCCACCGCGGCCCCGGCTCTACGGGCTGGTCGGAGGGGATACGATCGAGGAGGTCTGGAAGGAGCGGGAGGCGGAGGCGACCGCGGCGGGGCAGTCCCCGGTGGTAGGCGGACGGACCGTAGGAGCTGGCACGTGAGGATGCTTGGGATATTCACACGCCGCGCGGCGACGGCCCGCGGCACCATGTCGGAGGTCATACGATGATCAGGACAGTCGAGGCGACTGCAGGCCACGAAGAGATGGCCGCGGGGAACGGCCATCACGAAGCCGAGGGTCGGATGGTCCGTGTCCGCGTGCTGCGGCAGGACATCGCCGGTGGTGAAAGCTACTGGGAGCGGTTTGAGGTTCCCTACGAGCCGAACATGAACGTGATCAGCGTCCTGCAGAAGATCGCGGCCCGTGCCCGGTCGCTCGACGGCCGGCGCGTGGCCCCGGTGACGTGGGATTGCAACTGCCTCGAGGAGGTCTGCGGCTCCTGCACGATGCTGATCAACGGCCGCACTCGGATGGCCTGCTCAGCGCTCGTCGACAAACTCGTGGTTGAGGATGGTGAGGAGATCGAGTTGCGGCCAATGTCGAAGTACCCCGTCGTCCGCGACCTCGTCGTCGACCGGCGGCGGGTGTTCCGGGCCCTCGAGAAGGTCGAAGCCTGGGTGCCAGTCGAGGGTTCTTATGACCTTGGACCAGGGCCGCGTATCTCCCCCGAGGAGCAGGAAGACGCCTATCCGCTCTCGACGTGCATGAGCTGCGGCTGCTGCCTTGAGGCCTGCCCGCAGTACACCAAGATCGAGGTCATTCGGCGCGACGACGAATCCGAGGCTGACTTCGATGCGCGGCGGAAGGCCGCCTACGACTCGGGCTTCGTGGGCGCCCATGCCATCAGCCAGGCAGTTCTCTTCAACGCCCATCCCACCGGCCGCATGATTGCCGATGAGCGGATGGAGGCCCTGACCTCCAAGGGCGGCATTCAGGTCTGCGGCAACGCGCAGAACTGTGTGGCTGTCTGCCCGAAGCACATCCCGCTCACGCGATCGATCGCCCGCGTCGGCCGCGCCGCGACGTTCTGGGCCATCAAGAAAATCTTCGATCGGTAGTGCCGCGTCGCAGGTCGGCCCTCCCGCCGACGCGGTGAGAGCGCATTCGACGTGCGTGGATCGCCGGCTTCGGGGGCGGCAAAAGTCTCGTCACCGGGGCGAGGATACGCCCAAGGCTCCTCGAGCGTTCGCCGACCCCCTCGCCTCCCTTCTCCCATGTGCCATCTCGCCGCTCCACCAAAGGCGGACGCGCTCTAGGCTCCCTGCAACCCGTGCGGCCAGTCGCGGGAAAAGTCGGTCAAACACGCCGCCTGAGATCGTCATGTTTGCCGAGTTTGCCTGCGCGTGGTACTTTTCAGGCATTGAAGGGGCGGCTTTCTCAAACGCCGCCAGCCGCTTTCCCGCCCTGCAGCCGTGTCTGCGGCGGGCTTCTGCACCGGGGCAACGCTGCCCTGCGGATGCATGCGGACGACGTTTTCGAGGAAGCAACGAGGCAACGAGTGTTTATGGACAACAGGGCAGGACACCCGGCGGAATCGGGTGTTCCGGCCGAAGCGATGGGCGGAGACGCTGCTCCGCCGGTGGCGGGTGATTTTCGGACGATGGGGCTCTCTGCGGAGACGCTGGCTGCCGTCGATCGGGCGGGCTACACCACGCCCACGCCCGTGCAGGCGGGGCTGATCCCTCGGGCTATCAAGGGCATCGACGTGCTTGGCCAGGCCCGCACGGGTACAGGCAAAACAGCGTCGTTTGTGCTCCCGATTCTCGAACGGATGCACCAGCCCGGCCGTGGCGGCGGACCGCGGGCGCTCGTGCTCGTGCCCACCCGCGAACTTGCGGTGCAGGTGAAGGATGAGTTTGAGAAGCTCGCGTTCGGGTCAAAGATCCACTGCGTCGCCGTCTACGGCGGCAAGCCTATCAAGGGGCAAATCGACAAGTTGGCCAAGAATCCGGCGGTCATCGTCGGCACGCCGGGCCGCGTGCTCGACCACATGAGTCGGGGCACGCTGAACTTCTCAGCAATCGAGATCGTCACGCTCGACGAGGCCGATCGGATGCTCGACATCGGATTCCGCCCTGACATCGAGAAGATCCTCCGCCGCTGCCCCGAGAGTCGGCAGACTCTCCTCCTCTCGGCCACCGTGCCGCCGCCGGTGCAGAAGCTCGCCACGCGGTACATGCGGGATCCCGAGATCATGGATTTCTCGGTGAACGAACTTGCCGTCGAGACGATTGAGCAGCGATATTTTACGGTCGATCCGACTCGAAAATTCGACCTTCTGGAGCGGTTACTCGACCGTGAGCAGCCCCGGCAGGTGATCGTCTTCTGCCGTACGAAGCGCGGTACCGACAAGATCTTCGAGAAACTCCAGCGGAGGCGGTCGCGGCAGACTCGCTCCGACGCCGAGGACGTGGCGTGCATTCACGGAGACCTCTCCCAGAGCATCCGTGACCGCGTGATGAAGCAGTTTCGCGAGGGGTCGGTGAAGGTCCTCGTCGCCACCGACGTGGTTGGACGGGGCATTGACGTGTCGAGCGTTTCGCACATCGTCAACTACGACATCCCCGAGTTCTGTGACGACTACGTCCATCGCGTTGGCCGCACCGGCCGCATGGGCCGCGAGGGCATCGCCTTCACGTTCGTAAGCCCCGAGGAGGGGCCGCAACTCACGCGGATCGAAATCCGGATCGAGCGGCTCCT
This sequence comes from Planctomicrobium piriforme, assembly GCA_945869735.1. Lineage (GTDB taxonomy): Bacteria > Planctomycetota > Planctomycetia > Pirellulales > UBA1268 > QWPN01. Next base: position 35,623 of record CAMBPQ010000004.1, on the reverse strand, counting down.
CAAGCGTGACGAGATCGAGGGCTTCGAGGCCTTTGACCGCCGGCCGAAGCCAGCACCGGTAGAGCACGTGCCCACAGGCGGTTTCCAGCGGGCGGCGGCGGCGGCGGCGGCGAGCCCGACCGAGGAGCCCCCCGCGGCGGAGCAGCCCAAGCGACCGCCCTCGTCCCTTGGCAAGGGCCGTGGGCCGAAGCGGCATCGCCGGGCGTTATGACCTCGGGCCACATCGGCCCCGCCCGGCTTTCTTGTCCGGAGCAACGGTGACGAGCGATGTCAGCACGTGATGCCCGGGCGATGAAGCAGCGACTAGAGAGCCTTGCGGCTGCCGGGGTGAAGCAACTGCCGAAGGCGTCGCGCCGTGGCGGCCGCTCGGCCGCTTCCGGACCCACGTCCACGGCCCTTCCACCGGCTGCATCGGGAGTCGACGCCGACACGGATCGAATCCGGTCACTGCGAATCCTCAACCAGCAGGTGGCGGACTGCACGCAGTGTGTGGAACTTGCCGCCACACGCACCCACACCGTGTTTGGCGTGGGGCCTCCCGATGCCCGGATCTGCTTCTTCGGCGAGGCGCCCGGCGCTGACGAGGATGCGTCGGGCGAGCCGTTCGTGGGCCGGGCCGGCGAGTTGCTCACGAAGATCATCGAGGCCTGCAAACTTCGGCGTGAGGACGTCTATATTCTCAACGTGCTGAAGTGCCGGCCACCCGGCAACCGCCCACCGCTGCCCGGGGAAGTGGCCAACTGTCGCCGCTTTTTCGAACAGCAACTCGAGATCATCGCGCCCGAGTACATCTGCTGCCTCGGGACTTCCGCCTCCCACGCCCTGTTGGGAACTGCAGAGCCGATCGGTGAGCTGCGGAAGCGTTGGTTCGCCCATGGTTCCGCGAAGGTGATCTGCACCTATCACCCGTCGTATCTTCTGCAAAACCCCGCTGCGAAACGCGATGTCTGGGACGACATGAAGGTCATGATGAGCGACATGGGCGTCGAACTCTGATCCGGTCCCCACGGTTCACGCCGCTGGGCTTCCTGAGACGACCGGTAGAGTGCATTCGACTTCTGTGGATCGCCGGTTCGGGGGCGGCAAAAGTCGCCGCTGCGCGGTCCTGCGGATTGTCGCCGGGGCGAGGATCCGCCCATGGCTCCTCGAGCGTTCGCCGACCGCCTTGCCTCCCTCCTCCAAGGTGCCATCTCGCCGCTCCACCAAAGGCAGATGCGCTCTCACGAGACGTCTGCGATTTGCTGAAGAAACGGGTCGTGCCGATCCGATGACTGGTATGGGTGGTGGGGGTGGGGAGCAGCCGCTGGGGTGTGGTGAGCAGCCGCGGATCGAGGGTGGGCGTGGGCCGGGGTGACCCGGCCGGCCCGTTCCGGGGAAGGACGTCGGAATCGTATGGACCGCTTGGGCCGCTTCGCCGGGACGGTGAGTGGTCGCGTCGCCGCCGTGGCGGTGGTCGCGGTGCTGTCGGGATGCACGATGTGCCCCGATCCGTACGACTACTCCGGGGCAGTGCCGAACGGTTCGGCGCCGCAAAACGAGTTTCGTGCGCGAAGCGGCGGAATCCTGCCGCTGAATGCGGTGCCGTGCCCGTGGCCACCGCTCGTCGAGCGGGCTACCACCAAGAGTGATTTGGGGCCCGTCGCGAAGCGGGTTTCCCGCCGCACCGGAGAGCCGACGCTCGCCGATCCACTGCCCGCCGATGAGGCCGTCGATCAGGCCGTCGGAGCGGGGGAACCGGTCAGCATCCTGATGGTTCGCGGCGAGGAGACAAACGACGACGATGTCGCTACCGCCCCGCTGGCGGCTAACGGGTCGAGCATCGTTCTCACAGAAGTTGACGACGTCTCGCTCGACGTCGAGGAGGAGGTCGCCGCCTCGGCCGCGCCTACCGACCAGGTTGAGGAAGCGCCCCTTGAGGCCAATCCGCAGCAGCCGGCTGCAATCCCCTCGCTGGCGGAAACGCCCGGCTGGCGGACCCGCCAACTTCGCTAGCGCGGCTCTGCCGTTGGTGGAGCGCCGAGAGGGCACTCTGGAAGGGGTCGGCGAGGGGGTCGGCGAACGCTCGAGGAGCCTTGGGCGTATCCTCGCCCCGGCGACGGGACTTTTGCCGACCCCGAGTCGTCGATCCACGTAAGTCGGATGCCCTCTAACCGGGCTTCACGGAGCCGGGCTCGGGAATCCAGCCGTCCGGGACAAGCCCGTCCTTCGGAACCACGGCCACGCCATCGCGGATCATGAATTGGTCGCTGTCGGCCGTGTTCTGCCAGCCGTGTTCGTTGGCGATCCTCACCCGCTTGCCGATGCGGACGTTCTTGTCGATGATCGCACCGGCGATGATCGTATCGTCACCGATGCCGAGTGGTGGCAGGCCCCGGACGGCCGCGTCGGCGAGGACGCCATCGGTCTCGTAGAAGTCGTTTCCAAGGATCACGGAGTCACGGATGATGACGTTTCTGCCGATCCGGCACCGCAGGCCGATCACGCTGTTCTCGATCACGGTCCCCGATTCGACAACGCACCCATCGGATACGAGGCTGTTGCGGATACTCGCGCCGGCGATCCTGGTCGGCGGCAGAAACCGGCCCCGGGAATAGATCGGCGCCTCGGCGTTCACCAGGTCGAAGGGGGGTGCAATCCCAGCCAGATCGAGGTTGCACTGGAAGTAGGACCGGATCGTACCAATGTCCTCCCAGTAACCGTCGAACGGATGGAGTTGCACATGCTTCGCCCGGATGGCGGTGGGAAATACCTCGCGGCCGAAGTCCTGATAGTCGGTCTTGGTCAGCAGGTCGATCAGGCAGTCGCGGTTGAAGAGATAGATGCCCATGCTTGCCATGAGCGACCGCCCCTTCGCGGGGATTCCCTGGTTGTCGATCCATGCCGGGTCGGTGCGCATCATGTCGAGTTCGGCAGCCGTTTGCGGCTTTTCAAGAAAACCTTCCACGCGGCCGACGCTGTTGAGTCGCATCAGGCCGAGCCCCGAGGCGGCCTCGTCCAGCACAGGGATGCCGGCGATCGTGACGTCAGCGTTGTGAGCGACGTGAGTCGCCAGCATGTCGGCGTAATTCATCCGGTAGAGCTGGTCGCCCGAGAGAATGAGCACATGTTTGATGTCCGGCTGCTGGAGATACCGAATGTTCTGCCGCACGGCGTCGGCGGTGCCCTGGTACCAACCCGAGTTATCGAGCGTCTGCTGGGCTGCGAGGATCTCGACGAAGCCGCCACTGAACGGGTCGAACGTATAGGTGCGACGGATGTGGCGGTGGAGGCTCACGGAGTTGAACTGCGTGAGCACGTAGATCCGTTGCACACCGCTGTTGATGCAGTTCGACAGCGGCACGTCGATGATGCGGTATTTTCCAGCCAGCGGCACCGCCGGCTTCGAGCGATCGCGGGTGAGCGGATAAAGCCTTGTGCCGCGGCCACCGCCGAGCACCAGGGCGAGAACACGCTGCACGGGCATGGAATGCTCCTTACGGGCCGACGAACGATGAAGGCCCCATGCTACGGAACCGCCGCCGGTGGGGAAAGCCGGCTATCCCTTAACGACGAAGTTGACGAGACGGCCCGGGACGGCGACGACCTTCACGATCTCCCTCCCGGCGAGCTGCTCGGCGATCCTCGGGTCAGCCGCCGCGGCGGCCTTCATGGCCTCGATGTCGGCATCGGCCGGCATAACCACGCGGCCACGGAGCTTGCCTTGGATCTGAACCGGGATCTCGACCGTGTCGTCCTTGAGCCATTTCTCCTCGACGAGCGGCCAGTCTGCGAGCGATACCGGTGCGGGCCTGCTGAGTAGTTCCCAGAGTTCCTCGGCAAGATGGGGCGCGAACGGCGCGAGGATCTTCACGAAGGGCTCCAGGATCGCCCGCGGTCGCCGCTCTAGCGGCGTGCAGAAGTTGACGAACTCCATCATCCGAGCGATCGCGGTGTTGAACGACAGCGACTGGATATCGCGGGTCACCTTGTCGATCGTGCGGTTGATTTCGCGAAGGTGGTCGTCGGTCGGCGGGTCGTCACAGACCTGGCTCGCCAGGCAGAGGTCGTCGGCCCGCTCGTCCACCACCAGCCGCCAGCAGCGGTCGAGGAACCCGCGCACACCGCTCACGCCGGCCGTGCTCCATGGCTTCGTGGCCTCGAGCGGTCCCATGAACATCTCGTAGAGGCGGAGCGAGTCGGCGCCGAAGTCACGGACCACCTGGTCGGGATTGACCACGTTGCCGCGGCTCTTCGACATCTTGTAGGCCCGGCTTTCGACACGGATCTTTGACGCGTCGCGGAGCACGAAGGAATCCCCCTGCTTCTCCACCTGATCGGCAGGGACCTTCGCAGACACGTCGTCGGCGGTTCGCTGTTCGGCCGACACCCAGCCCCCCTTGGTGCTGCGGTAGCCGGTGAACTCCATCTCGCCGAGGATCATTCCCTGGTTGACGAGTTTGCCGAACGGTTCCGGGTACGAGACGTGGCCGCGGTCGTGGAGCACCTTGTGCCAGAATCGGCTGTAGAGCAGGTGGAGTACGGCATGCTCGGCGCCACCGATGTAGAGGTCGACCGGCATCCACGCCTGTTCGATCTCCGGATCGAGAAAACAGCCGTCATTCTTCGGGTCGAGAAACCGCAGGTAATACCAGCACGATCCCGCCCACTGGGGCATGGTGTTGGTCTCACGCCTGTATCGCTTGCCGTCGCGCTCGACATACAGCCACTCGGGGCCCGATCGCGACAGCGGCGGGTCGGGCGTGTCACCAGGGCGGAAGTCGGTGAGTTCCGGAAGGCTGACGGGTAGTTCGCTCTCGTCGACCGCGCGGATCGCGCCGGTCGGTTTCCCGTCTGCGTCGACCTCGTGCAAGATCGGGAATGGCTCGCCCCAGAACCGTTGACGGCTGAAGAGCCAGTCGCGGAGTTTGTAGTTGACGGCCGGACGGCCCAGGCCCGCGGTCGCAAGGTCGGCGGCAACCCGGGCGATGAAATCGCGGGTTGCGAGGCCGGTGTAGGGGCCCGAGGCGACTCCGCGGCCGTCGCCCGCAAAGAGTTCGCCTGCGGCGACGGCCGAGCCGTCCGCCGGTTCTACGACGGTGACGACCTCGAGGCCGAACGTCCTGGCAAACTCGTTGTCGCGATCGTCGTGGGCCGGCACGGACATGATCGCGCCAGTGCCGTAGGTTGCCAAGACGTAGTCGGCCACCCAGACCGGAACCGACTTGCCTGTCAGTGGATGAAGGACATGAGAACCTGTGAACACGCCCGTCTTGCCACGGGCGAGGTCAGTGCGATCGAGGTCGCTCTTACGAGCGGCCACCTCGCAATAGGCCGTGATCTCGTTTCGTTGGGCTGGGGACGTGAGGATGTCAACGAGCGGATGCTCGGGCGCCACCACCATGCAGGTCACGCCGTACAGCGTGTCGGGCCGCGTCGTGTAGACCCGCAGGACATCGTCTCCCAGGTTTTCGGGGAAACCCGTTCCTGCCCGGTCGCGTTTCCACCGCTCGAAGGCGAGGTTGCTCATGTCGGCGGTGGCAGCGGCCGGCACGATGAGGAAATCGACCTCAGCCCCCGTGCTGCGGCCGATCCAGTCGCACTGGAGTTTCTTGATGCTGGCCGGCCAATCAAGCCCTTCAAGTTCCCGCTCCAGCCGGTCGGCGTAGGCGGTGATTCGCAGCATCCACTGGCGGAGCGGAATGCGGACCACCGGATGGCCGCCCCGCTCGCTCACACCCCCGATCACCTCCTCGTTGGCCAGCACGGTGCCCAGCGCCGGGCACCAGTTCACCGGTGCCTCCGACTGGTAGGCGAGTCGGTGAGCGTCGCGGTGTCTCGCCACGGCGGCCTCACCCTCGCGGGTAACTTCCGGAGGAATCGGCAGCTCGGCGATCGGGCGGCCCTTGCCCTCTACCGGGTCGAACCAGGTGTCGAATAGGACGAGAAAGATCCACTGCGTCCAGCGGACGTAGCCGGGATCGGTAGTGGCCAGCACCCGGTCCCAGTCGTAGCTGAAGCCGAGCATCCTGAGTTGGCGGGTGAACGTGGCGATGTTCCGTTCGGTGCTCTCCCGCGGCGGAGTGCCGGTGCGGATCGCGTATTCCTCGGCAGGCAGGCCGAAGGCGTCGAAGCCCATGGGGTGCATGACACTCGTGCCCCGCATCCTCTCGAACCGGGCAACGATATCGGTGGCGGTGTAGCCTTCGGGGTGGCCGACGTGAAGCCCGTCACCACTCGGGTAGGGGAACATGTCGAGGATGTAGGCCTTGCGGCCCGTTGGCAGGCGGGCCGAGGCGAACGTGCCGCGGGCCCCCCACCAGTCCTGCCATTTCGGTTCGATCCGCGAGGGCTGGTACCGGGGCATCCTGCTTGAGTCCGAGGGCCGCCGGAGCGCCCGGACGGCGACCTGGCGTCCGAGTCGGGGGAGATGCCAAAGCGACCGGCGTTCGCGGGCCGTTTGGCTGTTCACACCGGCATGCCGCGATTCTAATAGCCCTGACGAAACGGGCAACGAGCCCTGATGAAACCCGTCCCCGGCGAGAGCGAGCGACGATGACAGACCACGGTGTGGCCCCCGCAGGCAGCCCGATCGTCCTGCAGCGGCAGATGCTGCGGGCGTGCCGCAGCGCCGGCGGGCGGATGAAGATGGCCGATTCGCTCGGCACGCGGGTGACCGGCCGCGAACTCCTCCTGCGCACGCTTGTCGCGAAGCGGGTTCTCGACCGCGCCCTCGCCCCCGACGAAAAGATGGTCGGTGTGCTCCTGCCGCCCACGGTCGGGGCAGCGATCGTCAACGCGGCCCTTGCACTCTCGGGAAGGGTGGCCGTGAACCTCAACTACACGTCGACGCAATCGATTCTCGACGTGTGCATGGACCGGGCGCATCTCACGCACGTGATCTCGAGCCCCGTCTTTCTCTCCCGGGTGAAGCTCGATGTGGGTCGCCGGATGCTCGACGCCGGTGAACTACGGAAGCAGGCCACGGTACTCGATAAGAGTCTGGGGTTTGTGCAGGCGACGCTGCTTCCCATCGGAATGCTCGAAAGGTCGCTGGGACTCGACAGGATCCGCCCCGATGATCCGCTCACCGTCATCTTCACGTCGGGCTCGACTGGTGACCCGAAGGGCGTCGTGCTCACGCAGGAGAATGTGGGGTCGAACGTCCGCGCGATCGACCAGTTGCTGCACCTCTCGCCGGGCGATGTCGCCCTCGGCGTGCTGCCCTTCTTTCATTCCTATGGCTACACCACCACGCTCTGGACGCCGCTTACGCTTGAGCCCGCCGTGGCGTATCACGCCGATCCCCGCGATGCACAGGTCGTCGGCAAGCTCGCACGAGAACATCACGCCACGATTCTGATGGCGACGCCGACCTTCCTTCGCATCTATGCGCGGCGAACACCCGCCGAGGATTTCTCGTCGCTCGAGTGCGTCTTTGGGGCGGCCGAAAAACTTCCGAAGGAGGTCTGCGACGCCTTCGAGAAGAAGTTCGGCATTCGGCCCAGTGAAGCCTACGGCGCCACGGAACTGTCACCGTTGGTGGCGGCGAACGTGCCGGTGTCGCGGCATGTGCCCGGCCGCCCTGTCGACTCCCGCGAGGGCACTGTCGGCAAACCGATCCTCGGCAGTCGGGCCCGCATCACCGATCGCGACGGCGCGAAGGAACTCCCCGTCGGCGAGGAGGGACTCCTGTGGATCGCCGGACCGAACGTGATGCAGGGGTATCTCGACCGCCCCGACCTCACCGCCAAGGTCGTGAAGGACGGCTGGTATTGCACCGGTGACATCGCCAGGCTCGACACCGACGGATTCATCACGATCACTGGCCGCGAGAGCCGCTTCTCGAAGATCGGCGGTGAGATGGTGCCGCACCTCTCGGTGGAGGAGGCGGTCAATGCCGAACTCGGCGCCGCTGAGGGCGACCTGCTCGCCGTCGTGACGGCCGTGCCAGATCGTGCGAAGGGAGAGCGGCTCATCGTCTTCCATCTGCCGACCGCACACGATCCCAGGGACGTGGTCCGTCGGCTCACTGAGCACGGCCTGCCGAATCTCTGGATACCCGGAGCCGATGCGTTCGCCGAGATCGATGAACTGCCGATGCTCGGCTCCGGCAAGCTCGACCTGAAGCGGCTCTCCGACATGGCCAAGGAACGCTTCGTCGAGGCGACCAACGCGTGACCGCCACGGCCATCTTTCCGGAGATCAGCGTCTTACTCGGTCCCTGTGACGACATGCGGGCCGAGGCCTTCGTGCGGCTCGTGGGATCGGGAACGTCGGCGGCTCGCATCACCGGCACGATCATCGGTCCCCGGCGCGGACGCGACACGACGCTCCCCACGACGTCCCGGCTCGTGCCGCTGCCGGGCGGTGCCGATGTCGGTCCGGTCTCGCGGGCGATCCTCACCGAACCGGCGTATTGGACGCCCGAACTGCCGAATCTCTACCGTCTCGAGGCCACTGTCGACAGTCCGAGCACCGGTCCGAGCGATTCGGCGGCGGGCCGTACCGACACCCTCATTGGCTTGCGGCGTCTCGGTGTCCGCGGTCGGTCGTTGTGGCTCGACGGGCGGCGGTGGGCGCCGCGGGCCGTGGTCGCTGCCGGTCGCCCCGACCTCCCTGCGGTCAAAGCCGCGTCGCTTGGGGCTGTGCTCGTGAACGTCTTGGAAGAAGACCTCGCGAGCGCCGACGAGATGGGCGTGGCCCTCATACCACTGCTCGGAGCCGCCGACCTGATGACCGCCAAGGTCGCTGCGCTTGCCCGCCATCCCGCCGCGATGCTCGCGCTGGTCGCCGCGGACGTTCCGTCGGAGGTCATCGCTGGGCGGCTTGCCACACTGCGGCGCACAAAGGGAACCATGCTGATCGGCCAGGCAGTCGACGGCAGCCAGCCGCCTCCCATGGTGAAGACGCCACTCGACTTCATCGCCGTTACGCTCGCCGCGGGCTGCGTGCCTCACGAAGCCTGGCGGTCGGCTTGTGCCGTGCCGCTCGTCGCATGGCGGCATGATGGCTGCGATCCGGCAACAGGACGCTCGGCATGCGATGTCTTGCAGGGCGACCTTGCCGCCTGGGGACTGGCCGCGGGCGTCGACCACCTGCCGTGGGACTGGGCCGGATATCTCGTGGGCGCGCTTCGCCAAATATCCTAAAGCGGATTCGACTCTGGTGGTTCGCCGGCTCGGGGGCGGCAAAAGTCTCGTCGCGGGGGGGAGGATACGCCCGAGGCTTCTCGAGCGTTCGCCGACCCCCTTGCCTCCTCTGTTACCGCTGGGGGCTTTCCGGAGAGCGCACGACATCGCCGCGCGGTGGGTAGGATGAAGGGATGCCTGACGTCGACGCAGACCGCTACTCCCGCCAGACACGCTTCGCATCGCTTGGCCCGGACGGCCAGGCGAAGCTCTTGGCCGCACGAATCGCGGTCGTCGGCTGCGGCGCGCTCGGCAGTGTCGTCGCGATGACGCTGGCCCGTGCTGGCGTCGGGTTTCTGCGGCTCATTGATCGGGATGTTCCAGAAATATCGAATCTCCCGCGGCAGGTGCTCTTCGATGAGGCTGACGTCGCCGCCGGCCTGCCGAAGGCGGTCGCCGCCGCCAGGCAACTCGGCAGGATCAACTCGCAGGTTTCGATCGAGCCGATCGTCGCTGATCTGATGGCGATGAACGTGGCCGAACTGCTCGGCGGTATCGACGTGATCGTCGATGGGACCGACAACTTCGAGGCCCGGTTTCTGGTCAATGAGTTCGCCTGCCGGCACGGCGTGCCTTGGGTGCATGGCGGCGCGATTGGGGCCGAGGGCCGGGTGATGACGGTCGTACCCGGCCGCACCGCCTGCCTCAGGTGCCTCATCCCGGAGCCGCCGGCGCCGGGGTCACTCGCGACCTGCGACACCGCGGGGATCATCGGCCCAGCGGCGCTGGTGGTCGGTGCCGTCGAGGCGGCGGAGGCGATGAAGCTCGTCGTCGGCTCTGGCGACAAGGCCGGCAACCGGCTGCTCGTCTGCGATCTCTGGGAAAATATCTGGCGGACGGTCGATGTGTCGTCACTTGCCACTGTTGGCTGCCCCACATGTCGGGGCGGAGACTACCCGTGGCTCGAGGGCCGGCTCGGTGCCCGGCCGACGCCGCTGTGCGGCCGTGACGCCGTGCAGGTGCCGTCAGCCGGCGGCGCGGTCGATCTGGCCGCGATCGCCGCGCGGCTTGCGGCCGTGGGGAGCGTCGTCGCGAACCGGTGGATCGTGCGGGCCGAGGTGGAGGAGGGAATCCAGCTGTCGGTCTTTGCCGACGGCCGCGCGATCGTGTCGGGCACCCGTGAAGAGGCCAAGGCCCGCGCTATCGTCTCCCGCTACCTCGGAGCCTGACCGCCCGTCGCCGCCTCCATGATCGACTGCTCAGTCGCCTCGGCCCGGGAAAACTCCGCGGTCAGCCTGCCCTCGGCAAGTACGAGAATCCGATCGGCCAGCGTGAGGAGTTCCGATAACTCGCTCGATGTCACAACCACCGCGAGTCCCTCGCGGCAGAGCCGATCGATCAGCTGGTAGAGCTCGGCCTTCGCGCCCACGTCGATGCCCCGCGTGGGGTCGTCGAGCAGGAGAATCCGCGGCTTCACGAGCAGCCAGCGGCCGATGATGCACTTCTGCTGGTTGCCACCGGACAGCCCGGTGATCGCGGCGTGTGGGCCGGCACTCTTCACTGCGGTCTCACGGATCGGGCTGGCCACGAGCGCCTCCTCACGACCACGTGACAGGAGGCCGCCCCGGAGGGCGGCACGCAGGCCGCAGAGACTCACGTTCGCTGCCACGTCGAGGTCTGGGAACAGGCCCAGCCGCTTGCGGTCCTCGGTGACCATCGCGATCCCCGCATCACAGGCCTCTTTCGGGTGTATGAACCGCACGGGCCGGCCGTCGAGCAGGATCGTGCCAGTCCAGGTCGGCTCGGTGGCGCCGAAGATCGTCTCGAGCAGTTCTGTGCGGCCGGCGCCCATGAGCCCGGCGATGCCGACGATCTCACCGGCATGGAGGTCGAGCGACACGTTCTTGAGCCGGTATCCCCGCGGATGTTCGGGCCACGGGAGCGTGAGATCTCGCACCCCGAGCACCTTTTCTCCCCGCGAGCGTGCCCCATGAAAGTCATGGTTGGCGATCTCGCGTCCCACCATCCAGCCCGTGATTTCGCGGGGAGTCGTGGCGACGCGGTCCACCGTCTTCACGTAGCGACCGTCGCGGAGCACGGTGATCCGGTCGGCCAGCCGAAAGACCTCGTCCATCTTATGCGAGATGTACAGGATCGTGACGCCCCGTTGCCGCAGCTGTGCGATCACGCGGTCGAGCCGGGCCACCTCGGTCTCGGTCAGAGCACTCGTCGGCTCGTCCATGATCAGGACGTCGCTTTTGAGCGACAGGGCCTTGGCGATCTCGAGCAACTGCTGATCGCCCACGCGGAGCACCCCGGCGGGGGTTCGCGGGTCGACCGGGCATTCCAAGTCGGTGAGCAGGGTTGCCGCCTCCCGCTCCATCGCGGCGTCGTCGAGCAGGCCGAAGGGCGTCCGCTTCTCACGGCCGAGGAAGATGTTCGCCGCGGCCGGGAGTTGCTCCACCAGATTGAGTTCCTGGTGAATGATGGCGATGCCCGCCACCTCGGCGTCCCGCGTCCCCCGGAAGGCGACCGGCCGGCCGCGGACGCTGATCTCACCGTCGTACTTAGTGATGACACCCGAGAGAATCTTCATGAGCGTGCTCTTACCAGCGCCATTTTCGCCGCAGATGGCGTGGCACTCGCCGGTCATCAGGTCGAACGTGACGTCGGAAAGCGCGGTGACGCCCGCGAACCGCTTACCGACCCCCCGGAAGGCGATGATCGGTGTCATGACACGCTGCGGCCTTCCGTCCAGCGGATGGCGGACAGGAGCAGGAGCACGCCGCCACCGACCACGACGCCGAGGAGGCCGGTGCGCCCTCGAAACGCCTCCACATTGGCGGCCCCCATCATCGCCAGCAGGCCGGCGAATGTGGCGATCGTGGGAATGGCCGCAAGGCCGCGGCTGCCGGGAAAGAGCGTACGGCCCGCCTTCGCCAATTGGCCGAACTGCGTGAGGGTGACGGCGAGGGCGACGATGATGCCCACGATCATTCCCTCGTAGACATCGGCGCTGGCCTTGATCAGCTTGGACACAGCGTCGATCACCAGCCTGAGAAAGAGGGCTCCAAACACCGTGCCGGTCACGGTGCCGATGCCCCCCTGCAGGCTGCAACCCCCAACCACGGCGGCCGCGATGGCATTGAGTTCGTAGCCGCGGGCGAGGTTGCCCGGTTGCGCCACGCTGCTGTCGGCCATGAGGAAGATGCCCGCGAGGGCCGCCGTCAGGCTGCCGAAGCAGTACGCAAACCACTTCACGTTTTCGGTGCGGATGCCGCTCAGACGGGCTGCCTGTTCGTTGCCGCCGAGGGCGTAGAGGTGCCGACCCAGCACCGTCCGCGAGAGGATCAGCCAGGTGACAAACGCGAGCACGAGGAACGTGCCCGTCGAGATCCAGACGTTGTGCTCCTTGAGCCAGGCAAAAAAGGGCGTGTTGACGTTGATCTGCTGCGACTCGCTCCCCCAACGCTCTTTGGTCACGAACAGGCACATCGCCCGGGCGAAGCTCCGCAGGCCCACCAGCGTGGCGAGTGTGGCGACGAAAGGCGGCAGCCGAATCGACGTGATCAGCCAGGTGTGCAGGGTGCCGACGAGCAGACCGGAGAGCATCGCACCGCCGATGGCGACCGCGATACCGAGCGGGGGCACCGTGACGAGTCGCTTGTCATCGACTTCGGAAAACACGGCCAGGAGCAGGGCGCAGGTCGTCGCACTGAATGCGACCATCGACCCGGCCGAGAGGTCGATGCCCCCCGCGATGATCACGACGGCTGCCCCGAGGGCGATGATCCCCAGAAGCGACGTGTTTCGCAGGATGATGTCGCGGCTCTCGGACCAGTTCACGAAGTAGGTGTGATTGGTGTCGAGCCACCCGGTGCCCACGAACACGAGCACGATCGCGCCGAGCAGGGCCAGTTCGTGTCGGGGCAGCCGCCAGCCGCTGCCCGAGGTGCCGGAGAGGTTCATGGTCAGGAACTGGTGAGATGGTATTTCGCCAACCACGCCTTGAAATCAGGCAGCGTCATGAACTCAACCACATCCGAGTCGAAGAGCCCCGGCTTCACCGGCGACGATGCGTCTGGCACCACCACCCGCAGGCCGGTCGTGTGGACGTCGCCATCGGGCTGGCCGGCCCGCGGGTACATCTCCTTGATCACCGCCTCGTCGTTCTCGACCATTGCCTTGAGAAGCCGAACGGTCCGCACGCCCATCTCGAACGGATTCTGAACGACCATCACGTCGATGGCTCCCTTCTCCATTTGCCCGATCGCGAGGTCGGCCGCGTCGAAGGTCGCGACGACGTACTTGTCGCGGGTCCCACTCTCAGTAACGACGTCGGCGATCGCCGGCGCGTTGTAGGCCCAGATGCCGACGAGCGCCACCAGATCCTTATGGTTCTGCGTGGCGTTGCGGACGTTGTCGCGGGCCCGGGGCAGGTCCATCTCGTCAGCCATGCGGTCGCGCTCGACGTAGTTCGTCCCGAGCGACGCCTTGACGCCGTCCATGCGGTTGCGGGCATTGTCGTTGTCGGTGAAGCCGGCGAACTGGACGTAGCCGCCCTCTTTTTGCCCCTTGGCCTCGAGCATCGCCAGCGTCGCGGTGCCGAGGGTCCGCCCGCCGACGATGTTGTCGGTGCCGATGTAGTAGGGTCTGGCATCGCGAAACGTACTTCGGTTCACGTCGCCGTCGACCGTGATCACCTTGACGCCCTTCGCCTGAAGCTTCTTCATCTCCTTGACGATCGATTGGTTGTCGGCCTGGATCACGCTGATGGCGATGCCGGCGACGTCGTCCTGGGTGGCGTATTGCCGGAGCCGCTCGATCTGGCCCTCGGCCGACGCGTTGTTCACGTCACGGGACACGGTGATGCCCGCGGCGGCGCAGGCGAATCGTTGCTCACCCTCTTTGAGGCCACTGAGCAGTGCATCCCAAAACGGGTCGTCGCCGTTGGTGATGAAGATAAACCGCTTCGCGGCCACCGTGATGCCGGCGGCGGGCGATCCTCCTCCCGCGCTGGGCCCCGGGGTCGGCTTCCCGGCAGAACAGCCGAGCAAGAGGCCCACGGCACAGGCCCATGTCGCCAGCCAGCCCGGGAGGGAGAGTCGAATGTGGCTGCCCAGAGGATCTATCGTGAAAGTCATCGCTGCACCATCTCCCCGGAGGTGTCTGGGATGTCGTCGAGCGATTTACTTTCCAAAGCCGATTCAGGAAGTCAATACCGCAGCCCGTTTTTCCGCACATGCACCAGCGGTTGCAGGCCGTCCATCGCAGCCCCGGAGACGACTTCGGCCAGCACGACGACATGGTCGCCATGGGCTGCCCGCGTGACAGGCCTGCATTCCATCCATGCGGCCGCATCGGCCAACGCGGCCACGCCGCTAGCCGCACGGTGCACGGCGAGCCCGTCAAATGCATCGGCTGCAGGCTTGCCGAATCGGGCGAGCAGCGAGCGCTGCGATTCACCGAGCACGCTCACGACGAAGGGTGCGTTGCGATCGAGTGCGGCGAGCAGGTCTCGAGATGCCGCTACTGCGATGCTCACCAGTGGCGGCGCAAAGCCCGCCTGCATCACCCAACTGGCGAGCATGCTGCGGTCCGCTTCGTCTTCGCGCCAGGCGATGACGAACAGACCGCTGGGGATCCGACCTAGTGCGGCGGCGATCGCCGGGTCGCTTCCCGGCTGCGTCGATACGGGGATGTCAGTCTGGGTCATCGGCTGCATGTACGTGGTGATGGCAGGACGGGAGGACGTGGCAGGGGCGGCAATCCGCTGGCTTCTCGATCCTGTGCCGCTTACCGCGCCAGGACCTTTTGCAGAAACCGAGAAAGACTCCCCTTTCGAAATCACCTCCTCCATGCCGATCAGTCTGTGGAAGCCGTGGCCACGGCCTCTAGAGTGTCGCCGCGGCCGCACGCGTCTGCAAGCCATGGCTGCCGTAGGTCACGGCCTGCCAGCAATCATTCGAACTCGGTTCATGCCCACCACGCCTATTTTCAAGTTGGTGCCGCCGCCGCGCGAACGTCGTTCGCGTCGTACGCCGCTGTATGGCGTGCGGCGACTGGCGATGGCCGTCGTCGCGATGGGGGTCTGGGCCACCGCGGTGGCCCAGGAGAGTTCGCCCGCCACCGTAGAGACATTGCCCCAGTCCGAACAGCTCGCCGACGGGTTCTACGGTTCCAGCGAATTACTGCCCAGCCATGAACTGCCGCCCACCAGACCACAGGGGCCGGTGCTCCTCGACGGCGAATACGATCCGGGGGAGTATTGCCCCGACGTCTGTGCGCCTCCGCATGCGGCCTATCCAGATTGCTTCGACGACCTCTGGGCAGCACGGCCGTGGTCGTGGCAGTTGCTTCCCAATAACCTCATCTACACGAGCTACCTGGCCGGACCGAAGGAGTCGCGGATCGGGTCGGTCTGGTACAAGGATTCCGCGCCCGATCCGTTGGATCCGTCGGTCAGTAACGACTGGCTCTGGGATACGACCCTCGGGGGCCGGGCATCGATTCTCCGCTACGGATCCGACACCGTCCTCCATCCTCAGGGGTTCGAGGTACAGATCGAGGGCGCCGCGTTCGTAAGACTCGATCCGCAGGATGACCGCGATCTCCGGTCTGCCGACTACCGCTTTGGCGTGCCGCTCGTCTACGGCGTGGGCCGATGGCAGACGAAGCTCGCCTATTACCACAACAGCGCGCACCTCGGCGACGAGGTGATGCTCAAATACCCCGACTTCCCCCGGGTGAATTACGTCCGCGACGTGCTCGTCTGGGGCAACTCCTACTATCTCTTCGATTGGATGCGCCTCTACGGCGAGGTCGGCTGGGCCTTCTTCAACTCCGGCGGTTCGCAGCCATGGGAGTTTCAGTTCGGTACGGAACTCATTCAGGCCAGGCCGACGGGCGCCCGCGGCGCGCCGTTCCTGGCCATCAATGGCATGTCGCGTCAGGAACTCGACTGGGGCGGCAACGTCTGTACGCAGGCCGGCTGGGCATGGCGGGGACGGCGGAGCGAGAAGCTCTTCCGGATCGGGTTCGAATACCTCTATGGTTCCGATCCGCAATACGAGTTCACGTTCTATAATCAAAATCGTGCCGGCATCGGCATGTGGTATGACTTCTAGAACGCTCTCGCTTTCGAACGCATCTTCCTTTGGTGCAGCGTCGAGATGGCACCTTGGAGGAGGTAGGCGAGGGGGGTCGGCGAACGCTCGAGGAGCCTTGGGCGTATCCTCGCCCCGGCGACGAGACTTTTGCCGCCCCCGAGCTGGCGACACGCGTAAGTCGAATGCGCTCGAGTCCGGAGCCGA
Organism: Planctomicrobium piriforme; assembly: GCA_945869735.1. Taxonomy (GTDB): domain Bacteria; phylum Planctomycetota; class Planctomycetia; order Pirellulales; family UBA1268; genus QWPN01. Next base: position 19,203 of record CAMBPQ010000004.1, on the reverse strand, counting down.
AGGTGCCGTACATGCCGCTGCTGGCGATCGAGACCACCTGTGACGAGACGGCGGCCGCCGTGATCACGCGGAGCCGCGAGGTGCTTTCGAGCGTGGTCGCTTCGCAGGAGCAGCTCCACGCTCGCTGGCGAGGAGTCGTACCGGAACTGGCGTCGCGGGCGCACGTTGAGCGGATCATTCCCGTGATCGACGAGGCCGTGTCGAGGGCAGGCATTTCGAAGCGCGACCTGGAGGCGGTGGCGGTGGCCGTGCGGCCGGGGCTCGTCGGATCGCTGCTCGTGGGTCTGTCGGCTGGCAAGGCGATCGCGGCGGCACTCCGCATTCCAATCGTCGGCTACGACCACGTCCTCGCCCATCTCTACGCCTGCCGCCTCGCCCACGGCGACGCATTGACCTATCCGTGCGTCGGCCTCGTAGCCAGCGGCGGCCACACGTCGTTGTTCCATGTCCGCGCGGCGCTCGATGCCGAGCGGCTCGGCGGTACGATCGACGATGCCGCCGGAGAAGCCTTCGACAAGGCTGCCAGTCTGCTCGGCCTCGGTTATCCGGGCGGCCCGGAGATCGAACGCGCTGCCGCGGGGGGCAACGCCAAGGCCCATCGCCTGCCGCGGCCTCTGGCCAACGACCGCAACCGGCTCGACATGAGTTTCAGCGGTCTGAAGACGGCGCTTCGCTACCTCGTCAGGCCACCTGGTGCTCCCGACGACGTGCCGCCGCCGCAGGGTCAAAAACGCGCCGACCTCGCGGCCTCGTTCCAGCAGGCCGTTGTCGACTCGATCCTTGCGAAGGTGGAACTCGCCGTGGAACGCACGGGATGCAGGAGTGTGATCGTAGGAGGGGGCGTGGCCGCCAACACGCTGCTGCGGGAATCGCTCGAGGCACTCGGTTGCCGGCGGCGGTTGCAGATTCTCATCCCCCCCCGGGTACTCTGCACCGACAACGCTGCGATGGGCGCGATCGGATGGGAGCGGCTCGAACGTGGCGACGACGACGGGCTCGGACTCGACGTCACGCCCGGCACCGACCGCCGTCGGCCAGACGCCAGCCATCGGCCAGAAGTCAGAAGCCCGAAGAATTGAACTGTTCGAACTCGTCGTGGGGACGGTGTTCGAGGTTCACGAACCGAGTAAAGTCGTTCTGCCAGAGGAGCTTCACGTCGCCGATCGGGCCGTTTCGCTGCTTGGCGATGATGATTTCCGCCTGGCCGCGCACTCGTTCCCGGTCCTCATCGTTGGTCTGATAATACTCCTCACGGTGTACGAACATCACCAAGTCGGCATCCTGCTCGATGGCCCCCGATTCGCGGAGGTGATTGAGCCGCGGCCGATTGTCGCGGGAGACCTCGGCCTGCCGGTTGAGCTGGGCGAGACAGAGCACCGGGATGTCGAGTTCGCGTGACATCGCCTTCAATCGTCGTGCGATCCGCGCCACCTGCTCCTGCCGCGGATCGCGGGGATTGTCGGGCTCGATGAGCTGCAGGTAGTCGATCACGATCAGTGTCAGGCCTTGCTTACGCTTCAGACGGCGAGCGACGGCGGCGATTTCTGTAAGCGTGCGACTGGGGGTATCATCGATGAACAGCGGTGATGTGCCGATTTCAGACGACTTCTGCACCAGCCGGCGGCGGTCTTCCTGTGAGATCGTGCCGTTACGAAGCCGGTGGCCATTGACTTGGGCCGATGAGCAGAGGAGTCGGTCGGCGAGTTCGAGGCTCGCCATCTCAAGGCTCACGAATAGCGCCGGCTGCTTCAGGTTGATCGCCACATGCTCCGCGATGTTCATCGCGAGGGCCGTCTTTCCCATGCTGGGCCGGGCCGCCAAAATCACCAGTTCGGAGTTGTGCAGGCCGCCGCAGAGCGCGTCGAGGTCGGAGAAGCCAGTCTCCACACCACCGATTGTGTGCTCGTGCTTCATCCGCGCGTCCATGCGCACCATCACCTCCTCGAGCACCGTCTGGATCGGCTTGGCCTCCGCCGAGCTTCTCCGTTCGAGGATTGAGAAGATCTTCTCTTCCGCCCGGGCCAGGAGTTGCCGCGGTTCGTCAAACGCGTCGTAGGCGTCGCGGAGAATGTCGGTGCCGGCATCGATCAGCGACCGCAGGAGAGCCTTGTCACGGACGATCGTGGCGTAGTGCGTGGCATGCGCCGCATGGGGCACCGCCTGCACGACGTCCGCCAGAGTCGCCGCCCCGCCGATTCTGTCGAAATCGCCCTGCGTGCGGAGCCGCTCCACCACGATTGTGGCGTCGATCCGCTTGCCCGAGTCGTGCAGATCCAGCAGGTGCTTGTAGAGCAGTTGATGCGACTCGTCGGAAAAATCCTCGGGCCGCAGAATAAGCGCGACGTCGTCGCAGACATCGGGCTTCAGCAGGATGCTACCGAGCACAGCCTTCTCGGCGTCGACGTTGGCCGGCCGTTCACGGGTGTCGAGTAGCATGGCCGCCGCCGGGCCGTCATGCTCACGACGGGGCTGCCGCCGCTCTCGAGCCCCGCCGGCGCGGCTTCCGTCACGGGATGCAGCCATCGTCGAGCCTCCGTGCCCAGCAAGCCCACGTCACCATCAACACGCAATCGAAGCCGGGTTGCCCGATCGCGCTCTCTTGCAGCGTTGTCTTACCGCGTTGTCTTATTTGGCGCCGGCTTCACTGCTGCTTGGCACCACCCACACCTTGAGGTCACCTTCGACCTCCGGCGCGAGCTTGACCTTCACCGTGTAGAGACCGACCTCCTTGAGGGGCCCCTGCAGGATGATCTGCTCGGCCGAGACCATGAGATCCTGCTGCTTGAGCGACCGCGAAATCTCCGCGGCGCCGACGGAGCCATAGAGATGGCCCTCGTCGTTGGCGTTGGCTTCGATCGTGACGCTGGTGCGGATCAGTTCTTGCAGGACGCTTCGCAAGCCGGCGAGACGCTCCCGGGCGATCTCTTCGAGTTTGGTACGGTGCTTCTCCACCATGCGTTTGTGATGCTCGGTGGCAACCGTCGCCAGCCCCTGAGGCAGCAGGTAGTTGTAGGCATAGCCCCGCTTCACTTCGATGACCTCGCCCTGCTTGCCGAGGTGTTCGACGTTGTGGACAAGAAGCAACTCGATGCCACCCCGCTTGCCTTTGGGCAGGCGGCGGCCGGTCGCTTCGATGAGAGGGGCAACTTTCATGGGCATGGTTCAGCTCCTGCTACGGTCAGAGATTATTGATAGCGTTTGGAAATGGCCTGTGGGCCGCCAGTGATCGGCTGTGGGATCAGAACGGGATATCGTCGTCGGCGCCGACGCCCGAATGGCCCGATTGAACCTGCGGGGCATCATAATCACCCTCGGGCTGGCCAAAGTCTTCGCCGCCCTGAGGGGGGGCGCTACGATCGCCAGTTCCGCGGGCCTTGGAGGGCCGCCCCTCGCCACGGGGACCATCACCCTTCGAGCCGAGGAGTTGCATCCGCTCGCCGACCACGCGGAGCTTTGAGTTCTTCTTGCCGTCCTTTTCCCACGTGTCGAGTTTGAGTCGCCCTTCGATGAGGAGCGGCGCCCCCTTGGTGACGTATTCGCCCGCGACTTCGGCCGTCCGGCCCCAAAGTGTGACATCGACGAACGTCGTTTCCTCAACCCACTCGCCCGACGGCGTCTTGCGGCGGTCGTTTACTGCCAGTCCGATATCGGTGACGGCCGTGCCGTTTGCGATGTAGCGAAGTTCCGGATCGCGGGTCACGTTGCCGAGCAGCACGACCCTATTGAAACTAGCCATGATTTTCTGTCTCCTGCGTGACTACTGAACGCCTGTATAACTCCGAGCAGGATAGCCCCTCCGGCCGAAGGTTGCAAGCGGTTCTATGAACGCCACTCCAAACTTTATTCCGCGGCGGCTGGAGTTGCTGCGATGGCAGCTGAAGCTGCGGTGGGTGCTGCAACGCGGCGGGGCGCCGCGTCCCCTGCGAGGGCATGCTGCACCATTGCGTCGGCGATCCGGTCGTCAATCTTGAGAATGAGTTTGCGAAGGATCTCGTCGGTGATTTCGCATTGCCGGTCGAATGCGATCAGATTGCCGCCGGGAACCGTGAAGTAGGTCAGCCAGTAGATGCCCTTCTTATGGCCCTTGATCGGGTAGGCGAGCTTCCGCTCGTCCCACAGCCGCGCCGCGAGCACGGTGCCGCCGTGCTGTGTGATCAGATCCGCAATCTGCTGGGCCGCAGCCCCAGGATCCCGGGTGAACTTCGCCGGATCCAAGATGAACATGCCTTCGTACACCGCCATGACCGTCGTGCTCCTCTTCAAGCGTTTCGTTTCGAAGTCTAGATTCCGTCAAACGCCGTGGGGCGCTTAGTTGTATTTGTTCATGGCCGCCTGGATACCCAGTGCGACCCATTCTTCTGCGGCGTCCGCCGCCCGCTCTAACACCACTCCTACACGATCCCGATCCATCTTCGGAAACTTACCGAGGACGAAGTCGGCCGACTTCCAACCCGCCGGCACTGGCCCGATCCCCAGTCGCAACCGCGGGAGGGTTGTCGTTCCGAGCCGAGTCAGCACATCGGACAACCCGTTTTGCCCACCGGCCGATCCTGCCGGGCGAATCCGGATGGTGTCGAGCGGGAGGTTGAAGTCGTCACACACCACGATCATGTCAGAATCCGGGATCTTGTAGAAGTCCCTAGCCGCTAGCACGCTGGAACCGCTGAGATTCATCCACGTGAGGGGCCAGAGCAGTAGGACGGGGGTACCGCGGATCGTCGCCTGGGCCGTCTCGGCCTGGAACCGCGGACGTCTCGTCGGCGAGCCTGCCCTTTTGGCAAGCACTTCGAGCACTTCGAAGCCAATGTTGTGCCGCGTGTCTTGGTAGACGTGTCCGGGATTGCCCAGGCCAACAAGGAGTTTCACGGTCGCCCTGCGGATTCCAGGAGCCTTGGACACCTCGCTCGGCGGTCACGTCACGCCCTGCCAAGTCACCCCCTGCCAAGTCACTCCTTGCCCGCGTCCGCCTCCCCTTCCTCCGCAGCCTTGCGGCCGATGATCTCGGGCTCGGCGACGGCACCCCCGGTGGCCTCCTCGCCCTTCTTGAGGGGCAGCATGCAACTCACGACCGTGTCATCGCCTTCGGCCACGGCCTTGGCGCCGTGGAGGAGTTCCAGATCCTTCACCTTGATCGTATGGCTGAGTTCGAGGTGGCCGACGTTAACGTGGATCAACTCCGGAACGTGATCAGCGGTGCACTCGAGTTCGAGTTCGTGAAGGACGAGGCTCAGCACGCCGCCTGCCCGCTGGCCGGGGCACTCGCCCTTCAGCTGAACTGGCACCTTGACGCGAATGCGGTCGGAGGCACTGACGCGGAGAAAGTCGATGTGGAGCGGTTCGACGCCGTAGGTGTCCCACTGGAGTTCGCGGACGAGAGCGGCTGTCTTCACCGCTCCGGTGAGGTTCACCACGCGACTTCCGTGACGAACCGCGGCCACAACAGCTTCCCGCGTGGTAGCCAAGTCGACGCACTTTTCGCCGTGGCCATAGAGGATGGCGGGCACCAAGCCCTTTCGTCGGAGCCGGCGGCTCTCCCGGGAACCAGTGCCCTTGCGGAGGGTAACGTCGAGTGTGTCGCTCATGGGAAAAACCTAGTGGGGTCGGTGTGCGAAGCCCGTAAGTGTGCCATCTACCGCCGCTTCCGCAAGCCAAGTCGTTTCCAGCCGCAAACGCCATGGGGAGGGCGGTCTTCTCAGGGGCATCCGCGAGCCCGGGGCGTGATTGGGGTGGTGGGCGTATTCCCCGCGCTCGCGCTTGGGGCTTCCTGGCGGGAGGGCGTGTCTACTGAAACATCATGCTCACCGACTCGTTGCGGTGGATCCGCTTGATCGCCTGGCCGAGGAGGCCGGCGACCGAGAGCACGGTGATGTTGGAGAGCATCTTGCCCGGGGTGAGCGGGATCGAGTCGGTGATGATGATCTTGGTGAAGGGGGCCTGCTTAAGACGCTCGATCGCAGGGCCGACGAGCAGACCGTGGGTCGCGGCGGCGTAGATCGCTTTGGCGCCGTGCTTGCTCACCACGTCAGCCGCGCCGCAAATCGATCCGGCCGTGCTGATCATGTCGTCGAACAGAATCGCCGTCTTGCCCTCGACACTCGCGCCGATGATGTTGGCGCTCTTGGTCGTGTCGGCCGAGAGCCGCCGTTTGTCGATGATCGCCAGCGGTGCGCCGATTCTGTTGGCATGGCCCACGGCCCGCTTGATGCCACCCTCGTCGGCGCTTACGACGACGATGTCTTCCCGGGGGATGTCGAGCGACTGGAGATGATTGTTGAGGACGGGCGCGGCGTAGAGGTGATCCACGGGCACGTCGAAGAAGCCCTGAATTTGGGCGGCGTGCAGATCCATCGCTAAGACCCGGTCGGCCCCGGCGCGGGTGATCAGGTTGGCCACGAGTTTGGCCGTGATTGGCACGCGTCCGGCGTCCTTACGGTCCTGGCGGGCGTAGCCGAAGTAGGGGATCACCGCCGTGATGCGGAACGAACTCGCCCGCTTGAAGCTGTCGATCATCACGAGCAGTTCCATGATGTGCTCGTTGACCGGCGGGCAGGTCGACTGAACGATGAACACGTCGCGGCCGCGGACGTCCTCGTCGATCTTGCAGGAGATCTCACCGTCGGGGAATCGCCCCAGCGAAATCTTGCCCATCGGCAGGTTGAGATAGCGGCAGATGTCCTGCGTAAGGGCCGGGTTGGCCGGCCCGCTGAAGATCTTCAGGTCATTCATTGGGATCGCTCAAGAGGCGACGGGGAGGCTGCGGCGAACCGCGGCCCGGAAAGGATCACTGTGACCGCGCGCACGGGTGTCTTCAAGCCATCTGCATGGCTCGGGGGCCGGACGGTATCCTGACCCGGGTTCTGCCCATGGGGTTGCTTATCGCGACGTCCGCGACAGCCTCCCGGGCTGCGCTTCCTTTCTGAGGAGATGCCCGTGGCGTCGCAGACCCTGCAACTCATCACCCCGCATCGCGCGGCGTCGTTTCCGGCTGCGGACCGGGTCGACTTCTCGCTCGGCCGGTTGGCCGTCCGCACGCGACGGCTCTCGGGTGGCCTGCGGGAGGGCGTGTTACTTGTGGAACTCGTGGCGGGCGACACGAAGGTCTTCGTCCTGCCCGATCGCGGTCTCGGTATCTGGAAGATCGTGGCGGACGGGGTGGAGCTCGGCTGGCAGTCGCCCGTGCACGGTCCCGTGCATCCGCGGTTCGTGCCGCTTGCCGAGGCGTCGGGGCTCGGCTGGCTTGAAGGCTTCGACGAGCTCGTGGTTCGGTGCGGCCTCGTGAGCAACGGGGCCCCCGACGTCGACGCCTCGGGCCGCGTGCGGCATGGCCTGCACGGCCGGATTGCCAACCTCCCCGCGCACCACCTTGACGTCACGCTTGACGAGTCCGCTGGCACCATCACGCTCACTGGTGCGGTCGACGAGACGCGGTTCCTCGTCCAGTCGCTGCGGATGACGACGTCGCTCACGATCCACGCGGATCGGCATCGGGTGAGTTGGACCGACAGCGTGAAGAATCTCTCCGATCGTCCGACCACGATGCAGATGCTCTATCACGTCAACTTTGGGCCGCCGCTCCTGGGGCCCGGGGCCGAGGTCGTGGCGGCGGTGGAGGAACTGGCCCCTCGTGACGCTGCCGCCGCGGGCGACGTGCCCACGTGGAACCGCTACGTCACACCGCAGGGGGGCCGCGGCGAGCAGGTCCATTTCGCGCGACTGCGGGCCGACGCCGCAGGCCAGGCATCCGCCCTGCTCGTGGGGCCCGACGGCCGCAATGCCGCGAGCCTTTCATGGCGGACCGACACGCTCCCGTGCTTCACACTCTGGAAGAATCAGGGAGGGCTGGCCGACGGCTACGTCACCGGCTTGGAGCCAGGCACCAACTACCCGAATGCCCGGTCCTTCGAGGAAGCACAGAGCCGGGTGGTGCCACTCGCGTCGGGAGCGAGCATTCGTTTCGACCTCGCGATCGAGCACTTTTCAGGGGCCGCGATCGACGCGGAGCGGCACCGGATTGCGGTCGTGGGCAAGCCGGTCATCCATCCGCAGCCCATGGTGGGGTGGAGCCCGGTTTGATGGAGCTGAATCACTGAAGTTCGAACGCACGACAGCCCCAGCCGGCAGTCGGGTGGCTCACGGCATTGCGCTTCCTGACGGGAGGCGCACGCTCCCGATCGTGAGGAGTCGGTCGGAGGCACGCGCAGACGCCGGGGAATCTTTGCGACTCACGAGCAATGCTCGGTCGGCCACGCGGGCATCCCGTAGCAAAATCCCCCGGCGGCGAGCATGTCACCGCCGGCGAACCAATGCGTCGCAGTCTTCAGTTCACCCGCATTCCCCGCGCTCGCGATTGGGGCTTCCTGACGGGAGACGGCGTCTCGGCAGAACGCATGATCGCTCGCCTAGATGGCGAGCCCATCAGGTCCAGCCCGCCGGGGCCACGAGGGCCCGGCGGGCGTGAAGTGGAGGCGAGGGGAGTCGAACCCCTGTCCCGTGATGTTTCAGCACGAACGTCTACGTGTGTGTCCGGTCAACTTGAGTCTCGCCTGTGCGTCCCCGGCCGACAGGGTGCGTCACAGGCCAGCCCGGAACTTTTTTAGCCCCGCCTGTACTAGGCGGTGAAACGGGGCGAGTCGGATTTGGCGACCGATTGGGAGGCCCTTCCGACTGGGGCCATCGCTCGGGGTTGCTTAGTTAAGCAGCCAGAGAAAACTGAGCTTCGGCAATTGAAGCTTGGTCGACTTTTAACGTGGCCAGCCGACCAACCACGACACGCAATCCGAGCCTCTTGCCATCCGGTCGAAACCAGTACGCCCCCGTTTGGGTTGTGTCCTGTCCGGGGTTCCGACGGCCACGCGGCCGCCGCGGACTTCAGACGTCCCCATTCTACCCCAGAAACCTCAAGGAATGTATCGGTCGTGAGGCCCGGCTACCTTCATTTCCGCAGAAAAAACGCGTTTCCGCGGCGAGTAGACACTCGGGCGGGTCAATACTGGGAGGGTAGCAGGCCGCCGATGGGCTCCGAAAAGGCCTACCATATTAAGTTTTTCTCATCCTCAAAAGTTGACGCTCATCCCATGTCACCCATACTCTTCTTCCAGGCGAAGCGGGCCGGTTTTTCGGCCGCCGTCTTCCCTTGCGTGGGCACTGCTATGTTCCGCTCACCGTTCAGTCTTGGTCGCACGTTGTCGTGCGTCGCGGCATGCGTGTTCTTCACGAGTGCTGAGCCGCTCTTGGCCCAGGAGTGGGCCAAGAAGATGTTCTCGGTGACGAGTCACAACTTCGGCACCGTCGCCAAGGGCTCAAAGACCGAATACCGCTTCGTCTTCCGCAACGCGTACAAGGAAGATCTCCATGTGGTCGGCGTGCGGACGAGTTGCGGCTGCACGTCGCCAGAGGTCACAAAAAGCGACCTCAAGACTCACGAGACTGCGGAGATCGTCGCGAAGTTCAACACGCGGACGTTCCTCGGTCAGCACGGCGCGACGCTCACGGTGACGTTCGACAAGCCGTTCTACGCGGAGGTTCAGCTACGGGTGGCCGGCAACATCCGCGGTGACGTCACGTTCGAACCGCCGTTTGTCGATCTCGGCAACGTTGATCTCGGGGCGGGGGCGGAGCGGTCGGTCCGCGTGACTCGCGTGGGGAGTGCCCCGTGGGACATCACCGACGTCCGCAGCGCCAACCCGAACTTCGAGGTGAGTCTCTCGAAGCCGACGCGGTCGTCTTCGCAGACCGCCTACGATCTGACGCTGCGGCTGAAGGCCGACTCTCCGGCCGGTTACATGAAGGGCCAACTCATTCTCGTCACCAGTGATCCGCGGGCCACGCAGATCCCCATGGACGTCGAAGGCCGCGTGGTGGCGGCGGTGACCGTTAGCCCGCAACTTCTCTCGCTCGGTTCGGTGAAGTGCGGTGGCACGGTGACCAAGAATGTCGTCGTGCGTGCGAACCGCGATTTCTGCATCACGGGCGTGGACTGCGAAAATGGCTGCCTCACGTGTGAGCCGCGGACCACGCCGGCCAAGGTCCACATCCTGCCAGTGACGTTTCAGGCCGGGGACCTCGCGGGGCGAGTCGAACAGCAACTCAAGATATCGACCGATCTCGGGGAGGGTGCTGTGCCGGTGGTGACGGTGCAGGCAGAGGTCGAACCGCTGGCGGCGGCGGCAGGGCAGTCAGCGAGCCTGCCGCGCTAGAGCGCAACCGCTTTCGGTGGAGCGGCGAGATGGCATCTTGCGAGATGGCATCTTGCGAGATGGCATCTTGGACGAGGTAGGCGATGGGGTCGGCGAACGCTCAAGGAGCGTCGGGCCGCCGCGGCCCTCAGCGACGAGACTTTTGCCGCCCCCGAGCCGGCGATCCACCACAGCCGAATGCGCTCTCATCACGTAGCCGGCAGAAAGACACGCTATCCGCGTGACGCGACGGGCACGTAGTCGCGGGCCGGTGGGCCCGTATAGATCGAGAGCGGCCGGATGATCCGGTTGTCGCTGATCTGCTCAATGACGTGGGCGGTCCAGCCGCTCATCCGTGCCACCACGAAGATCGGTGTGAACGTCTTCACCGGCAGACCGAGCGCGTGATAGACGCGGGCCGCCGGCCAATCGAGGTTGGGCTTGAGCGACTTCTTTTCGAGCATCATCCGCTCGACCCGGTCGGCCAGTTCTTCGATCTTCTCGCCGGCAGTGCCCCGGACCATGTCACGACACATCGTGCCGAGCAGTTTTGCCCGCACGTCTCCGTCCTTGTAGACGCGGTGGCCGAAGCCCATCACCACCCGCTTGGCGGCGAACTGCTCGTGTACCCAGGCGTCGGCCCGGTCGGCCGAGCCGATCTCGCCCAGCACCTCGAGCACCTTCTCGTTGGCGCCGCCGTGCAGCGGGCCCTTGAGGGCGCCGATCGCCGCCGTAACGCAGGAGTGCATGTCGGAGCCGGTGGAGGCGACCGTGCGTGCCGCGAACGTGGAGGCATTGAACTCATGCTCGGCATACAGCACGAGCGTGGTGCCAAAGAGGGCCACATGTTCCGGGGACGGGACACGGCCCGTGAGCCGTTCGAGCAGGCTCGTGGCGATGGAGCCCGCCGGCCACGGTTGTGGCGATCGGCCGCTCGTGAGATCGATCCAGGCGGCGAGGATGGCGGGCGTCTGGCCGAGAAGTCGCTCTGCCTGGTCAAGGAGCGCGGCTCGGGGGCCCGGCGTGTCGTCCCGCTCGATGAGGCCGAGCATGCTGACGCCGGTTCGCAGCGCGTCCATCACTGAGGCGTGCGGGCTCGTCGCGGCCAGCCGGGCGAGGGCGTCGATCACGGTGGCGTCGACCGTGCTCGCGGCAGCGGAGACTCGGTCGCAGAAGGCTGCCAGTTCCGCGCGGGTGGGGAGTTCGCCGTGCAGGAGCAGGTAGGCCACCTCCTCAAAATCCCCGGCAGCGGCCAAGGCGTCGATGTCGTAGCCGCGGTAGCGGAGCGTGCCGTCGAGCGAGCAGATGCGGGTCTGGCCGGCGATCACACCCGCCAGACCCTTGGCGAAGTCGGCGGCGGGCTGGGCCAGTGAAGCGGTCATGAGGTGGGCTCCTGCGGGGATACGGGTCGTGCGAAGCGGTGGCGTTCCGGATGCGTGGGATCGTAGTCAAGGAGCCCGTAGAGCTCCTCCCGTGTCTGCATCAGGTCGAGCAGGCTCTCCTGGGATCCCTCCGCGAGGATGATCGCGAGGCCCGCTTCCATCGCCTTCATCGCCAGCCGCATGAGCGTCACGGGATAGAGCACGGCCGTGAATCCCAGATCGGCGAGGTCTGGGATCGAGATCAGCGGGCTCGTGCCAAACTCCGTCATGTTGGCAAGCAGGGGCAGGGAGCCGGCAAACTGGTGGCCGACGCGGGCGAACTCGTCCCGTGACGCGAGGGCCTCCGGAAAGAGCCAGTCGGCGCCGGCATCGCGGTAGGCCCGCAGACGGGAGACGCAGTCATCGAACCCGTGCACGCTCCGCGAGTCGCAGCGACCGATGATGACGGTGTCGGGATCGCGGCGGCTGGCCACGGCAGCGGCTATCTTCGCGCACATCTCGGCAGGGTCGACCACCTGCTTGCCGGCGAGATGGCCGCACCGCTTGTCGGCCCCCCGCTGGTCCTCGAGTTGGATCGCGGCGGCGCCGGCCTCCTCGAGCAACCTCACGGTCGTGGCGACCTCGTCCGGGCCGCCGAAGCCGGTATCGGCGTCGACGACAATGGGGATCGTGACGGCGCGGGCCAGGATTCGCGTCTGCTCGACGAGTTGGTCCCGCGTAAAGAGCCCAATGTCGGGCACACCTAGCGTACCGGCCGAGAAGGCCGCGCCCGAGAGGTAGATCGCGTCAAAGCCGGCCGACTCAACGAGTTTCGCGGCGAGCGCGAAGGGGGCCCCCACGATGCCGAGCGTCTCGGTTTCGATGCCGCGCCTGAGCGCGGCACCGGTGGCCGCCGTCGCCGCGCCATCGGGTGCAGGGCGAGGCTCGGCGGAGGTACGGGTAGCCATCGGATCATGTATCCTGCGGTCGGCGATGAAGAGGCCGCCGTGCGACCCGAGAGTCGACGAGGTTATAGATGCGGACATGGCGCGGCGAAAGTGGCGGTAGTGAAGCGGCGGCTCGGCTCGGCACCGTGGTCGAGTGGCTGCTGATCCTGCTCGTGTTCGCCGCGGCCGGGGCATGGCCCGTGCCTGACGTCAACGAAACGGTCTACCTGACGAAAGCCCGCCACGCGGCCGATCCAACCTGGGCGCAGGGCGACTTTTTCCTGGAAACGCCTGACGCCCACGGTGTCTTCTATCTCCTCATGGGGCCGATCGCTGCGGCCTTGCCGCTGGAACCGACGGCGTGGATCGGGCGGATCATCGGTTGGGCGGCGCTTGCAATCGGCTTTCGCCGAGCGATTGTTCCGCTGCTGTGCTCGGGCTGGGCCCGCGTCTTGGCGGCGGCTCTCTTCGCGCTGGCGCTTCGCAACACGACCGCGGCCGGAGAGTGGGTGATCGGCGGCTGCGAGGCGAAGGTGTTTGCGTGGGCCTTCGTGCTCGGGGGGCTCGGCGGGATCGCCCGCGGCCGGTTCGCGTGGGCCGTCTGCCTGTGTGGCGTGGCCACGGCGTTTCATCCGATCGTTGGCGGCTGGGCCCTCGTCGCCACCATCGCGACGTGGCTGGCGATGGGGCGGCCGGCTGCCCCGGAAGCCCGCGGCGTCGCCACGGCCCTCGTGGCCGTGGGCCTGTTGCTGGCTGCAGCGGGAGTCGTGCCCGCGCTCGGATTATCAGCCGGCGTCGCGGCTGATGTGCGGGGGGAGGCGACCCGGATCTACGTGGTGGAGCGGCTCGCGCATCACCTGCTGCCGCGGACCTTCGCCGATGGCATGGTGGCTCGGCACGTGCTCGCGATCGCCTGGTGGTGGCTCCTGCACAGGCTTCTTCCCGCGTCGGCCGCACGCGACCGGATTGCCGCGTTTACGCTGGCTGCGATTGGCCTTTCGCTCACGGGCCACGTGATCGCTGCCGCCGAGCCATGGGCACCGGCAGCGGTGCACGGGCTCCTCCGCTACTACTGGTTCCGGCTCGCCGACGTGGCGGTGCCCTTTGCGCTGGCGACGGCCGTCGCCGCGCTCCTCGAGGACGAGACTCTATGCGGCCGTGTGATCGGCGCGCGGCCTGCCGTTGTCCGAGGCCTGACGGTGGCGGTCCTGCTTGCCGATCTTGCCGTGCAGAGCCTCCACTGGCCACTGCCAGGCCGTGCATGGCTCGCGCCACGCAGCGACTCCAAGATGGCAGCAACTGCCTGGGCCGACATCTGCGACTGGACCCGGGACCACACGCCGGCGGACGCCTGTTTTCTGACGCCGCGAAACGCCGCGAGTTTCACCTGGCGGACGGGGCGTCGCGAGGTCGTATCGTGGAAGAACAGTCCCCAAGACGCGGCCTCGCTCGTCGACTGGCGGCGGCGGATCGTCGACTGCTTCTCGCGGAACGGCGGCCTCGTCGAGATGGAGCGATCGACGGCGTCGTTCGGGGCGGACCGCCTGCGGACGGTGGCCGGGCGGTATGGGGCGGACCACGCGATCGTGCCCCTCGATGCGTTGCTCGTCGATACGATCCCGGGCGAGCGATTGCATGCCAACGACGTCTATGCCGTCTACCGGCTGACGCCGCCGTAGAGCGCATCCAACGTACGTGTCTCGCCGGCTCGGGGGCGGCAAAAGTCGCGCCGCTCCACCAAAGACAGATGCTTTCTGAGGGCCGCGTATCAGAGTGGCACGGCCAGTTTCTCCGCCTGGAGTCGGATCACGTGCTCGAAGGCGGGGAACGGGTATTTCTTGCCGCGGCTGACGGCCCAGAGATAGGTCGAGTCAACGAGTTTTTCCGGCAACCGCCCCTCGCGGACCCGCGCCGTGACGGTCTGGATGAACTTCACGTCGCGAGGAGCCCGCACCCGCAGGCCATTCTTCAACCGGTCCTCGAGCCCCGCCACGCCGCCAGGGACGGTTTCGGGGGCTTCGGCCCGCACCGCGTGGGGCAACGCAAGGAGGAAGAGTAGCGCAAAGATGAACGTGTGGCGAAGCATGGCCGGGCTCCTTGAGGGCCGGGAGCGTCGCAGGGGGTGCGCGGCCGGTCAATCCCGGGCCCGTTGCGAACAAATAGGCGTATTCCCCGCGCTTGCGGGTGGGGCGGCCGTGCGGGGTACGCCGTGACGCTTCCTGACGGGAGGTGCCTCAAGAAGCCCGGAGCGCGAGCGATGGGAAAGCGGGTGGCGACCGGAGGGCGTGGTGGGGAGCCGGGTGAGATGGTGGGCGTATTCCCCGCGCTTGCGCTTGGGGCTTCCTGGCGGAGAGGCAACGCCGAGGGTGGGGCGGCCGTGCGGGGTACGCCGTGACGCTTCCTGGCGGAGAGGCAACGCCGGCTCAGACGAACCGCGCGACGGCATACGACTTCTTGCCGGAGCGGAGCACGAGCGTGGCGGTGCCGGCGAGATCCTGGGCCGTGAGCCGGTGGGCGGCGTCCGCGATCCGACGATTGTTGACGTAGATCCCGCCCTGCTCGATCGTTCGTCGCGCGGCGCTCGCGCTCTGAGCGAGGCCGGTGGCCTTGAGCGCCTCCACCAGCGCCAGCCCGTCGCCGTCGAGCGTCGTCCTCGCAAACTCGTGGCTCGGCACATCGGCAAAAATCTCGCCGAGCGACTGGTCGTCGAGGCTGGTGATCTCGGCACCGAAGAAGATGTCGGTGGCCTGCCGGGCCGCGGCGAGGCCCGCGTCGCCGTGCACGAGCCGAGTCAACTCCTCGGCGAGCCGCTTTTGCGTGTCGCGGGCTGCGGGGGCGGCGGCCCGTTTGGCGTCGAAGGCCGCCGTCTCATCGAGCGTCAGGTCGGTCAGCCGCAGCAGGCAGCGACCGGCGTCGTCGTCGTCGAGATTGATCCAATACTGATAAAAACGGTAGGGGCTCGTTCTTTTCGGATCGAGCCAGATGGCGCCCGAGGCCGTCTTTCCCATCTTGGTGCCGTCGGCCTTCGTGAGCAGCGGGCAGGTGATGCCGTGCAGGTCGCGGGACCGCAGTCGGCGGCCGAGTTCGATGCCGGCCGTGATGTTGCCCCACTGGTCACTGCCACCGATCTGCACGCGGCAGTCGAGGACGTCGCCGAGATGCACGAAGTCCCATGACTGGAGCAGCATGTAACTGAACTCGGTGTAGGAGAGGCCGCCATCGCGGTCGAGCCGGCTCTTCACGGAGTCCTTGGCGAGCATCTGCGACAGCGGCACATGCTTGCCGACGTCGCGAAGAAACTCGAGATAGCCCACCCCCCGCATCCAGTCGGCATTGTTGACGACGTGCACGCGGTCGCCGGCGCTCGAGAGGACCGCTCGGATCTGCCGTTCGACACCGGCGATGTTGGCGGCAAGTTCCTCGGGCGAGAGCAGGTTGCGTTCCTCGCTGCGACCGCTTGGGTCGCCGATCATGCCCGTCGCACCGCCGACGAGCGCGACCGGCTCGTGGCCGGCGCGGGCCACGCAACGCAGCAGCACCAGGGCCACGAGATGGCCCACGTGGAGGCTGTCGGCCGTGGGATCAAAACCCGCATAGACGCGGCGGCCGGGCGTGGCGAGCCAGTCGCGGAGTGCGGCGGCGTCGGTTGATTGGTGGACGAGGCCGCGGGCCTCGAATTCCGTGAGCAGATCGTGGGGCATGTCGCTAGCGCCAGAGGTCGCCGTCGGCGAAGGGATGGGCGGGGCCGCCAAGTTTTGCGGGCGGCAGCGCCTTGAGGGCCTGCTCGGCGAGCTTGAGGTCTTCGCGGCAGGTGATCTTGAGGTTGATCGGGGAGCCCTGGACGACGGTCACCGGGTGGCCGAGTCGTTCGACGACGCTGGCCTCATCGGTGGCCTGACCCTCCTGGTGGGCCGCAAATGCCCGCGTGAGCAGGTCGCGGGCGAAGACCTGCGGGGTCTGCGCCTCCCAGAGGCCGGTCCGGTCGACGGTCTCGGTGATCGTGTGGTCGGCGGCCACCCGTTTGAGCGTGCCGACCACCGGGATCGCCAGGATGGCGGCACCGGTGCGAACGCCCGCCGCGAACACCCTGTCGATCCAGGCCGTTGCGATGCAGGGACGGGCGGCGTCATGAATGGCCACCATGTCGATGTCGTCGGTGAGTTTCTCGAGGCCCTTGCGGACTGAATCAGCCCGCTGCGTGCCACCTTCGGCGAGCGTGATGCCCATGAAGGCGAGGCTCGCGCCGAATTTCTCGACGAACGACTGGCGGTCCTCGGGCGAGACCACGACCACGACCTGCTTGACGTCGTCGCGGTCGATGAACTTCTCGGCCGAGTGCAGCCAGACGGGCCGGCCTGCCAGCGGTGCGAACGGCTTCTTGTAGTTGGCGTCCTGGAATCGGCTGCTCTGCCCCGCAGCCGCGAGGATCACTCCGAAACGGGGCATGGCATCGTCGCTTGAGCGATGGCTTGATCCATCAGCAGCCGCACCGCCATTTTCACGATCGGCTTGTCACGGATCCAGCCGGCAAAATCCTCGCCATGGGCGCCGTAGGCATCATGCAGCCAGTGGGGGGCATCCGTGGTGAGCCAGTGCCGGAACAGCAGCCACTTCGGATTGGCCTCGCCATACACCTCGCGGGCGACCCAGCAGAAGCCACCACCTTGCCCGAGGCCACCGCCGCCACCACCTTGCCCGAGGCCACCCTGACCACCACCTTGGCCACCAGCAGCCTGGCCCGTTCCATCAGCTGAGAAGTTGAACTGCGTGACCTGCCCGACACCGGAGAAGAGTGGCACGCAGGTGACCCGGACATACCGCCTGTCGGCCGAAACCACCGCACGCGCATACAGGTTCACGCCCTCCGGAAGGGTTGTGATGACCGGCTGATAGCCAACAGCGCCGCGGCCGAAGAAGGGAAGGCCGGGAACCCCCGACGGCGTGGCGGTGCCGCCACGGCTCTGCGACATGGCCTCCCTTGCCAACGGATCGGCGAGCGCCGCCAACTGCTGTGCCAGAACGGCCCTGCCGAGTATCTGCTGGGCGGCCACATCCTGTGAGACCTGGGCATCGATCAGGGGCTCCTTGCGGCGGCCTTCCGGCACGTTCACCGACAGCAACTGATCATCGGCTCCAATGCGGATCTGCCGTCGTAGGGTTTGCTCGCGATCCGTGCCGCGATGGATGGTCATTTCAGCGGTGATGGTGTCGGCAGCGACTTTGCCCCACACGCGACGGACCAGGATCTGGTAGTCCCCCGGAAAGGCTCGCGTGGCGACATACCTTTCCCGGTGCGTCGCGTTGTCAGCGTTGGCGGCTGCGTCATTATCCCCCATGAGCGTGCCCCCCGAGGTCGACCGCGGCGACGCCAGCGAACAGACTGTTCCGGGCGGCTCCTCCACGATCACGTCGACGTCGGCGTCGCCGGTCCAGGAGAGGTCGATGATGATGTCGCGAACAAGCGCTGCATCGACGGCGGCCCGGAAGGCGACCGCATCGACCTTACGGCCGCTCTTCTCAAGAGACTCGATCGTCGCCTTGGCGAGCCGGCCCGCTCGGGTCACAACCTCTTGCTGGCTAGCCGGCCATTCATGCGAGAGCACGCCGGGGCAGGCCCAAAGGAGGGCCGCGGTGTCGTCCGTGCGGGCGGCCACCGCCATCGCGAGTGCGAAGGCCTCGCGATTGGCCGGATCGATCCGGGTCACCTGCCGGCAGACCCGAATCGCCTGCTTGTCGGAGCCGAATCGGGCGAGATAGTTGCCGAGTTGGAGCAACTCGACCGGCCCCGATGCGAAGTCGGCGGCCGAGAGCAGCGCCCGCTCGACATCCTCGCGGGACTGTCCTGCGGCCTCCATCGCGACGGCCAGCGATTCATACATCCAAGGCTCGCCATGGCCGCAGGCAATCGCGGCCGAGATCAGTTCCACAGCCTTGTCAAACCGGCCTTCGCGGCCGAGTTCGGCGGCCGACACCCGGAGCCGCGCCAGCCGCATCGCGGCGGCCCGTTCGTCGGCAGGAGCGGCCTGCGCTTTTCCGGTCGGCTCCCCGGAGGGCAAGTAGGCCTCGAGCGACGCACGAAGATCTGCGGCGTTCAGCACGGAGTCTGGCAGTCCGACCCGCTCCATCACCGCGGGATTCGCAGTCGGTTGCTCGATGCCGGACGTGGCGGCCGTCGGCACGATCGTGCCGGCAGCGAGCCGCGAGCGAGCCCCTGAGATCTGAAAAGGCCCGCCCGATGTCATTTGCCGCGAGTCGATGACACCATCCATGAGTATCTGCAGGATCCCCTTCACGGCAGGCTTGTCGTGAATCCAGGCTGCGAATGATTCGCCGTGTGCCGCATAGAGATCATGAAGCCAGGCGGGCGCCTTCGTCGTGATCCATTCACGAAAGGCGAGCCAGCGCGGGTCGTGCACGCCATAGACCTCCCGGGCGACCCAACACATGCCGCCGCCCATGCCGCCGCCCATGCCGCCGCCCATGCCACCACCACCCTGGTTCATGCCGCTATTGATGCTGTTTTGGCCACCGAGACCGCCGCCACTCTGGAAGGGGTTCAAACCCGAGCCGGGATCCACGGGAAGCACGAGGTCGGCGACAGGGTAGACCTTGACCACCAGATTTTCTTCCGCCTTCTCGTTGGTCGTGATCATTAGGACCTCGTTCTTGATGAGGTACGTCAGGTCGATGTTGCCCAGCAGCAGTCGCAGGGCCGATCGC